>JAAEZO010000171.1 GCA_018222825.1 Gammaproteobacteria bacterium | reverse complement strand
ATGCTGGTGGATCAGGGCGAGGCCGACAACTTCCTGGCCGAGCAGCTCAAGCCCCAGGCGCTGGCGCAGGCCGCCGAGCAGAGTGGCGCGGATCTCACCCTGCGTATGCAGCCCGGTTACGATCACAGCTACTACTTTATCGCCAGCTTCATCGAAGACCATCTGCGTTTTCATGCCGAGCATCTGGCCCGGTAAGTTACCTTTCTGAGGCCGGCTTAGGTCGGCCTTCAGTCCAATCCCTGATGGCGCAGAAACAACTGGAACAAATCCGCCTGGCTGTTGATGCCGAGCTTGCCGTAAATGTGTTTCCGATGGTTCTTGACCGTGCCCGGGCTGATGCAGAGATGATCGGCGATGGCTCTGGCGCTGTAACCCTGTAGAAACAGCTGGGCCACTTCCTGCTCTCTTTCGCTTAAACGCCTGGTTTCAAAGGTAGCCAGCCCCTGGCGCCGTTCGTCTTGCTGTTGTTGCTGCCATTGCCAGCTGTGTTTTTCCAGCAATGCCTGCAGCAGCGGAAACAGGTAGTTCATCTGTGCCGTCAGCAGTCGATTGTCCAGATGGGGTGGCCGTTGGTAAAAACCGAAGGAAAAAGCCAGGGTCCACTCGGCATGGCTGGAGAAGAAGCACATCAGTTCGTCATGCAAGCCCAGCTCGGTGTAGTAGGTGAGAAAGTATTCCGATCGGCGAAAGCCCTCGGGAGCGATTTGATCCAGGCTGACCTGGCTTGGTACCGAATGATTCAACCAGTATTGGTAGAAGGGATCCAGCAGGTACATACCTGTACAGTAGGGTTGCAGAGTGGCTGCGTACTGTTCGGGACTCAGGTTATGTAACAGGATTTCGGGCCGGCCTTGTCGGTGCAGGCGACACAGCACCAGGTCGATATCCGGAAAGTAGTGCTCCAGGCACCTTCGCAGCTCGGGTAAAAAGTCGCTGTCGCCAAGTGTCGGTAGCAAACGGGCCAGGGGCGTCAGTGAGGGGGGAGCAATATCCGTTTGCATTAAGTGGATGATCTTGGGATTGGGTGGTGAATAAAAAGTAACACCGATATTGAATCCTGACCAGTTTTGCTCGATGGCCAGGATCCGTGGATTATGGACGAATATCCTGCAGCAGTGGTAGCAGGCTTTCTAGCAATGCGGCCTGGTGCGGTTGCAGGCTTTGTTGCCCCCAGCGGGCAATATCGGCGCCCGCCGGGTCTGGTACCCGAATGGTGCTTTGACTCAGGGTCTCCAGCACCCGGTGCCCGCAGAAGGGCACATAACCTTCCGAATAACCGCCTTCGTGCACCATGACCAGTCGACCCTGACACAGCGCATCCGCCGCTGCCATCACTTTTTCGGTGAGCAAACCGAAACAGTCGGCGTTGAGCAGCATGCAGCCCAGAGGATCCATGGCGCCCGCATCATAGCCGCAGGCGATTACGATAAGCTCGGGCTTGAAGCGTGTCAGCGCCGGCAGCACCAGTTGATCCATGGCAGCCAGATAGGCGCCGATACCTGAGCCCGCCGGCAGAGGAATGTTGAGGTTGTAGCCCAGGCCATCACCCTGGCCTCGTTCCTCTACGTGACCCGAATCAATGGGATAGTTGTTGTCATGATGCAACGAAATGGTGAGCACCTCATCGTCATCGTAAAAGGCCTGCTGGGTACCGTTGCCGTGATGAACGTCCCAGTCGATCACCGCCACCTTGCGCACCAGCCCCCTGGCCTGGGCGGCCTTGATGGCGATGGGAATATTACCGAGCAGGCAGAAGCCCATGCCCCGGTCTGCTTCGGCATGGTGGCCCGGAGGCCGTGACAGGCAATAGCCATTGTCCAGCTCACCCCTGAGTACTGCGTCGAGGGTGGAGATGGCCAGGCCTGCCGAACGACAGGCGATGGGAAAGGCATCTTGACGAAAGGGAGCATACTGGCCGGCATCGCCGAAGCCGCGCTTGCTCATGGCCGACAGCTCATCGATATAGCGACGAGTATGAAAGCGTAGCAGGTCGTCCAGATCGGCGGGCTCGGCCTGGATCGGTACCAGTTGTTCGAGCAGGCCGCTGACCGCCAGCAGGTTACGCAGCCGCCGCTTGGTTTCCGGGTTCTCGGCCGCCGGTGCCGGTTGAATAAAGCCGCCGGGCTGGTCGAAAACCGAACAGGGTCCGGCGTCGTGCCACATGCAATGTTCGTGAAAGGCAAATCCGGTACGTTTCATCTTTTTCTCCTTGAATAACATCAGGCCAGCAGCCACAGCAGCAAAGTGGTAACGGTGGCGGCAATCAGGGTGTAGGGCAATTGACTCAGGGCGTGCTGCATGGGGCTGATGCCACAGCCTCTGGCAGAAATCACTGTCGAGTCGCCGAAGAAGCAGGCGTGGCTGCCGAAGGCACCAGCCGAGATCAGGGCGCCCAGGGTCAGTGGCATGTTGGCGTCCAGAGACAGGGCCAGTGGCACCATAATGGGAAAGGCGATGGCGTAGACCCCCCAGAAAGATCCGGTGGCAAAGGTCAGCCCGGCCAGTACCAGAAAACTCAGGGCCGGCAGCCAGCTGGCATTCATGTAGGGGGTAATGGTATCGATCAGGTAACTGGCTAGCCCCAGCTGTTCGTTGACGTCCTGCAGCACGAAGGCGGCGAACACGATACCGAGTGGCAGCAGCATTGTGGCTACGCCCTGAATGATTTCGTCGAACAGACGAGGCAGACTGGCGAGCCCCTGTAACCGGTATAGAACCAGACAAACCACAAGGGCGCAGCCCACGCCCATTAACGCATCGATGTCGAAATACCAGGTAGCCAACAGCAGAGTCAGTACCGGCAGTACGAAGTTGAGCAGGCGGGGCGGATGCCCGTGCCCGGGTTCATCCTGTTCCAATGACAGATTTTTCCCCTCGGCTGCGTCCTGTTCGGCCTGTTTCATGGTACCGAACAGCGGCACTGCCCCATAGGCCACCAGCGGCACCAGTAGCAAGGCGATCCAGGGGTAGATCAGATAGGGCAGCAGGCTCAGGTAGTAGACGAATCCTTCGCCTTCTGCCACCAGACCGTTGGCTTCAATCAATCCGGTCAGATAAATCACCCAGGTTGAAAAGGGGATGATCAGGCACACCGGTGCCGAGGTGGAGTCCACCACATAAGCCAGCATGTCGCGTGAAATTCTGAGTTTGTCCGACAGTTTGCGCATGGCAGTGCTGACGGTGAGGGCGTTGAGGTAGTCATCGATAAAGATGGCGATGCCGAGCAGCCAGCTGGCCATCAGCGCATGGGAGCGGTGCTTGATGTAACGGCCCAGGGTATCGCTGAAGGCGAGGGTAGAACCGGAGAACTGCAATAGCGCAATGAGGCTGCCGAGCAGGCCGCATACCAGAATTAGCCAGCCCATGATGGGCCCCTGCATTATAGTCAGCGAACTGGCAACAAAGCCATGCAGGGTACGGCCGGGATCCACCATGGCAAATCCTACCAGGGCGCCGGCCAGCAGTGGCTCCAGGGTACGGCGGGTGAGCAGAGCCAGCCCCAGCACCACCAGGGTTGGCAACAGCGCGAACATGCCAAAGCCATTCCCGGCGTCACTCCGGCCAGTGCCCAGCACAACCAGCATCAGCAAAGTCCCTCCCAGCAGGGCCAGTTTGCGCCAGCCGATGGGCAACTTGTCTGCCTTGGGTGTCAGTATTTTTTCCATCCTGATTATCCTTGTCTTTCCGTAGAGACTCTATGTTAGGTGGCGAAGAGGATGGATGGATATGTCCCCAAAGGGATATTCATTGTGATGATGATCTGATTTTAACTTGGAATTAACATTTATCGCCCTGGCGGAACCGAACCTCTGATCCATCGCAAGTAATCCCTTCCGCGCTTCGGCTAAGCTCTATTCACGAGTTTCTCTGGACACCGATATGCCGAATATTTCCCGCCTGTGCCTGTTGATTTGCTGCCTGTGGCTGACTGCCTGCGAGCCATCGGAGGGCGAGCGCTGGCTCGGCACCCTGGAGCGGGACCGAATCGAACTGACCGCCCCCGCAGCCGAACTGGTGCTGGAGCAGCCGGTGGCGGAAGGCGAACGAGTCGCAGCCGGCGCCTTACTGGTGGTGCTGGATGATGCCCGCCAACGGCTGGAGGTGAAGCGCCAGCAGGCCCGACTGCGCCAGGCCGAGGCCGAACTGGCACTGTTGCTGGCGGGCGCCCGGGAGGAAGACATCCGCGCCGCCCGGGCCGAGCTGGCCCAGTTACAGGCACTGTTGCCGGAAGCCACACGCAACCTGGAACGCATTCGCACCCTGGCTGCCCGCCGGCTGGCGAGTCAGGCCGAGCTGGATCGGGTGCGGGCCGATCATGATCAGCTAAAGGCTCGAATAGACGGCGCCCGCCAGCGCCTGGCCAGACAGGTATCAGGCAACCGGGTCGAGGATATCGATGCCGCCTATGCGGCCCGGGATGCCACTCGTGCCGAGCTGGCGCTGGCCCGCTATCGGCTGGATGAACTGACCATCCATGCCAGCCGGGACGGTCTGCTGGAAAGTTTGCCCCATCAGGTGGGCGATCGGGTCGCCCAGGGCGCCGTGGTGGCGGTATTGCAGGCCGAGGGTGCCCCCTATGCCCGCATTTATGTGCCGGCCAGCGCCCGGCTTGGGCTGCACATCGGTGATCCGCTGCAGGTGTGGGTGGATGGTATCAAAGCGCCTTACCAGGGCCGCTTGAGCTGGATTGCCACCGAGCCTGCCTTCACCCCCTATTACGCCCTGACCGAGGGGGAGCGCAGCCGGCTGATGTATCTGGCCAAGGTGCAATTGCCCGAGGAAGCGTTTGAGCTGCCCTCCGGTGTGCCCGCCCAGGCCTTGCCGGCAGCGGGGGCGCCATGAGTGAGTTGGCCATTCAGACCCGTGGGCTTACGCGAAAATTCGGCGAACTGGTGGCGGTGAATCAACTGGATCTGGCCATTCCCGCCGGCACCATTTATGGTTTTCTGGGCCCCAACGGCAGCGGCAAGTCGACCTGTATTCGTATGCTCACCGGCCTGTTGCTGCCCAGTGCCGGCGCAATGGAAGTGCTCGGCTTGGCGATTCCCGAGCAGGCCGAGGCCCTGCGCCGGCGGGTCGGCTACATGACCCAGAAATTCTCGCTCTA
>JAAEZO010000170.1 GCA_018222825.1 Gammaproteobacteria bacterium | reverse complement strand
TGCCATCCGAGCTGAAAAAAATGATGACCGACGAGATCCTGCCGCGACTGCGTCGACAACTGGGCCAGAATGGACATAGTCAGGTACGTCGTTTCTTTTCGTTCGGGTTGTCCGAATCCGGCTTGAGCGACCGGCTTGATCATCTGCCATGGCCGGCCGGCATTACGCTTGGTTACCGGGCCAACTCACCGACCATAGAGCTCAAGCTGATTATCGAAACCGAAGACACCGCCGCCATTGCCGCCGCCGAAGCGATGCTGCTGGCCGAAGTGGGGGCTCACCTGGTGGCACGGGACGAGATGAACTTTACCGCCAGCCTGGGGCCGCTGTTACTGAACAGGGACTTGATGATTTTCGAAGATGCCAGTGGCGGCCGCCTGACAGATACCATCAGCACCATCACGCCCGAATTCGAAGGTCACTATCTCGCGGGCCTGCCCGACAGCGCCGAAGATCTGGCCCTCTGGCTGGCACGTTCGGCGCGCCCGTTGACCCTGGCCATCGGAGCCGAAGGCCCGCAGGGTATTCCCATTGCCCTCAAGACCGAACAAGGCTGCCAGGTACAAACCCTGCAGATGCACTTTCGGGAGCCCCTGAATCGGCGCCGGCTGTTGGCCTTTGCCGCCTTCGATATGTTGCGCCGTCATCTGGCCGGTGAGACCGTGATGGTGGACTACGATATTCTGCCCTGCAGCGAGCGGTTTACCCTGCCGGCATAACGCTGCCGACATAAAGACAAGGGCGGCACATGGCCGCCCTTGTTTATCTACCTTGCAATCGCCCTTTCAGCAGCAGCTTTTCAACCGGCATGATCATCGCCTCGGTCAATCGATAGGCTATTGGGGTATGGAATAACCAGGCTCCGGTGATCAATGCCAGGGGAATGGAGCCACAAATGAAGTCGGTAAACCAATGAGCGCCCGACATCACTCTGGGCATGGCCAGCGCCAGTACCAGGGGGACGACCGCATAGAGGTAGCGGCGGGGAAAGCGGTAGCAGGCGAACAGCAAAAAGGTGGCAAAGCCAATGCCGTGATCACTGGGAAAGGAGTCCCCGGAGGCATCTTTGGCCTTGATATGAGGCACGAGTTGGCTGACCCGCTCTGCCTGTTGATACACAACAGTAGGACTCGGACGCTCTATCGGTAACACCTTGCCTGCCGCGGCCTGAAGCGAGAAGCATCCTGCCATCAGCAAGAGCAGGCAGCCGATCCTGGCTCGCTCTCGTCCCGTCACCACCCAGGCATGACGAAGTACAAAACCCGCCATCAGCAGCGCAACAGCCCCATCAATCCAGCGCTGATTGACGACAGCCACCAATTCGGCAAAGCCGGGCACCGTGATCAGGCGACCGTTGAACCACCAGAATACCGCTTCATCCAGATCCTGCCAGTAGCCAGACAGCCAGGAAAAAAACAACAACAACGCCAGTGCATGCAGTGCTGCCCAGCCCTTGATATCCCATCGCATATTGTTATCTGTCGTCTCGAAAAATGGCCATTCTTATACCAGACAAGTAAAAAAAATCCATATGAATCCACAAATAAACAATAAAAAAGGTGCCTATTGGCACCGTTTTATATACTTGCGGTCAGTGACCACCGGTTTATTTTCAAACAACAAGCTGCGCCGCCAGCTCCCGCTGTCTCGCTTTCAGTGCTTCGATGTCCAGACCACAAACGGCACCGTCGGTTACCCGCCAGCGTCCGGCCACCATCATTCGGTCGGCTCGTTGGGCACCGCACAGAATCAGCGCCGCCAGCGGATCACCCGCACCGGCAAACCGAATATCATCCAGCCGGAACAAGGCCAGATCCGCCTGTTTTCCAACGGCGATATCACCGATGTCGTCACGTCCCAGACAGCGGGCAGAGCCACGGGTGGCCCAGTCCAGCACCTTCTGATGGGTAATTTTTTCGGCACCGTAACGCAGCCGTTGCAACAGCAGCGCCTGCCGCACTTCGGTAATCATGTTGGAGCCATCATTGGAGGCGGAGCCATCCACACCGATACCGACCGGGCAACCGGCGGCCTCCAGATTCAGGGTCGGGCACTGGCCCGAGGCCAGCAGCATGTTGGAAGAAGGACAATGGGCGATGCCCACTCCTGCCTGCCCCAGGCGGCCGATTTCTTCCTCGTTGAAATGAATACCGTGAGCCAGCCAGACTCGATTGCCGAGCCAGCCAACCGACTCCAGATAATCCACCGGCCTCATGCCGAACATCTTCTGGCAGAAGGCGGTTTCATCGTGGGTTTCCGCCAGGTGGGTATGCAGCTGAACCTGATGTTTTTCTGCCAGCTCGGCGGACATTTTCATCAGTTCGGTACTGACCGAAAACGGCGAACAAGGCGCCAGTGCCACTCGTATCATGGCACCATCGCGGCTGTCGTGATAACGCCGGATCAAGCGTTCGCTGTCGGCCATGATCACGTCTTCGCTTTGTACCGTCGACTGCGGGGGCAAGCCACCCTGCTCCTTGCCCAAGCTCATGGATCCACGGGTCAGGTGTACTCGAACGCCCAGCTGTTGTGCCTGCGCCACCTGAATATCGATGGCATCTTCCAGCCCCTGCGGAAACAGATAATGATGGTCACTGGCGGTACTGCATCCCGACAGCAACAATTCGGCCAAAGCAATCTGGGTCGAGACTTCCACCATTTCCGGCCGTAGTTTAGCCCATACCGGGTACAGTGACGTCAGCCAGGAAAACAGCGCCTTGTTCAGTGCCACCGGGTGAGCCCGGGTAAGCGTTTGATAAAAATGGTGATGAGCATTGATAAGGCCCGGCAGCAGCACATGCTGACTGGCATCAAAAACCTCATCTATCGGTGTATGGGGAATTTGCCCCGCAGGCACCAGTTCGGTGATCCGGTTTCCGGTAATCACCAGACCGCCGGCATAGGCCGGGCTCAGGGTGGCGAGGGGGTGTTTTATCCAGAGTGTATTGGGGTTTTGCATCAGACTTTCGACTCCCTTTAAACATGAAAGTTAGCATCCCCCGGATGTAAAAAACCCTGACACACAATCCGGGAAGGTGTGCCAGGGGATTAGCCTTTTCAGGCGCCTAGGAAGAAGTAAGTGTTAACCTACCTCACCTAATTTTTTTTTTGCATCATCAGCCTCGGCGGCCACAGTGGCGTCGACTTCGCTTTCTTCTGCAATCTTGTGCTCGGGCAGAATCAGGCTCAGTGCGATAGCCGTGATAGCCCCCATGGCGACCGGTGATTTCAGGATGTTTTCCAGCATATCCGGCAGCGCCTGCAGTACAGCCGGTACGGTAGAGACACCAATACCCATGCCGACGGAGATAGCCACTATCATCATGTTGCGACGGTCCAGATTAGCCTGGGACAGCACACGGATACCGGCTACTGCCACGGTACCGAACATGATCAGGGTTGCACCACCCAGTACCGGCTTGGGCATTTGCTGAAGCACACCACCGATGATGGGGAACAGGCCCATGAGGAACAGAATGGCGGCAACATAGATACCGACGTAGCGACTGGCCACACCGGTCAGAGCAATAACGCCGTTGTTCTGACTGAAGGTAGTGGACGGCATGCTGTTGAAAGTAGCGGCAATCATGGAGTTGATACCATCGCCCAGTACGCCACCGCGGATCCGGTTCATGTACACGGGACCAGATACCGGCTCTCGAGAAATAGTCGAGTTGGCAGTCAAGTCACCGGTGGTTTCCATGGCGCTTACGCAGAACAGAATGGCCAGAGGAATGAACGCTGCCAGATCAAACTGGAAACCGAACTTGAATGGTACCGGAATGGATACTACCGGCAGGCTGGCGATATGAGAGAAGTCCAGGCGTCCCATGAAGAAGGCCGCGAGCATGCCCAGTACCAGACCGATAACCACGGCAGCCAGACGCACCATCGGGTTCTTGGAACGGTTGAGTAAAACAACGCTGACCAACACTATGCCCGCCAGCATCAGATTATCAAGGGAGCCGAAGTTTTCGGCACCGAAACCACCACCGATATCGGTCATCGCCACCTTGATCAGCGGAATACCGATCAGAATGATGATGGTGCCCGTCACCACTGGGGTAATGATTTTTTGCAGTTTATGAATAAAACGGCTCAGGAAGATTTCGATAAAGGCCGCACAGAAGCTGACCCCAAAGATGGTTGCCAGAATGTCTTCCGGGGTTCCGCCCTTGCCCTTGACGATCATGCCTGCTGACAAAACCGCGGTCAGGAAGGCAAAGCTGGTTCCCTGCAGACACAGCATGCCGGCACCGACAGGACCGATACGACGGCACTGAATGAAAGTACCCACACCCGAGACCATCAGCGCCATACTGATGAGATAGGGTACATGTTCACCCAGTCCCAACACGCCACCCACGATCAGGGTCGGTGTAATCACCCCCACCAGGCTGGCCAGAACATGCTGCAATGCGGCAAAAGAAGAAGGCCAGAAGCCGGGTTTATCATGCAATGAATACAGCAAGTCGTGATTCTTGCTCGGTGCTGTTTTTACATCTTGTTGGGTCATAACAGATCCCTTTGTTAATTGTTGCCAATGTGCAGACATACTCTGACCGCTGTTGTATTGGCCAACATCCTTGTACAGACGTTTGGCACTGCCCTCCATTCTCCACTGCAAAGCGTAGGCTAAGTGAGGAGACACCCAGATAATACCGCAAAGAAAACACGAGTGTTACTTAAATGTGTCACCATTGTATACAAAAATAACTTTTATGTGATCTATATCTACACCAAGACAGTAACAAACCAGCTAGAAAAATAGGAACATCAATAAGTTACATCTTATTAACAAAAGCCACCTACATAGCAGAAATAACACGAATAAAATACGGATAGGTAAACCGGAAAGGACTCGGCGAGCGAATACTCGGAAGAGAGAGTAGCTGGGGATAATAGGAAATAATGGCGAGGCCGCGAGTTGACGCCGCCTGACAGAAACGAACAAGCCCTGCAGTGCAGGGCTTTAAAGCGGTCGAATAAATTCGACCCTACGTATGCAGGACTCGAGCTTCCCGGTACTGGAAAACGAAAAAAGCCCGACTCTTTCGAATCGGGCTTTTTAATTGGGTGCCTGGCAGTGACCTACTTTCACATGGCAGCTGCCACACTATCATCG
>JAAEZO010000169.1 GCA_018222825.1 Gammaproteobacteria bacterium | reverse complement strand
ACGATGCCAGCCGCGCCATCATGGTCGGCGACGGCGATGTGTTTATCGTCGGCGGTGTCGAGCACATGGGGCACGTGCCAATGGATCGCGGCGTCGACTTTCATCCGGGGCTGGCCCTGAATGTGGCCAAGGCCTCGGGCATGATGGGACTGACCGCCGAAATGCTGGGCCGGCTGCACCACATCAGCCGCGAACAGCAGGATGCCTTTGCAGTACGCTCCCATCAACGAGCCCATCAGGCTACCCTGGAAGGTCGCTTCACCAACGAAATTCTGGCCACCAACGGCCACGCTGCCGACGGCAGCCTGACGCTGCTTGAACACGATGAAGTCATTCGACCGGATACAAGCCTGGCATCGCTGGCTCAACTGCGCCCGGTGTTCGACCCGGTCAACGGCACCGTCACCGCCGGCACCTCTTCGGCATTGTCCGATGGCGCCGCCGCCATGCTGGTGATGTCTGCCGACAAGGCCGCCGCCCTGGGGCTGAAACCGCGCGCCCGCATCAGGGCCATGGCCGTAGCCGGTTGTGACCCGGCCATCATGGGTTATGGCCCGGTACCGGCGGTACACAAGGCACTGCAGCGCGCCGACTTGTCGATCAATGATATCGATCTGTTCGAGCTGAACGAGGCCTTCGCCGCCCAGTCGCTGCCGGTACTGAAAGAGCTGGGACTACTGGAGGTGATGGACGACAAGGTCAACCTCAACGGCGGCGCCATCGCCCTGGGGCATCCGCTGGGTTGTTCCGGCGCCCGCATCTCCACCACACTGCTGAACCTGATGGAAAACAGGAATGCCACCTTCGGCGTGGCCACCATGTGTATCGGCCTGGGTCAGGGCATCGCCACCGTGTTCGAACGGGTGTGAAACGTAAATAGAGGGATGAGGGACTGCCCCTCATCCCCTTCCCGATTTAAGGTTGACCACAATTTAAACAGCATTAAAATAACCGGGTTTATTGCTAGATAGTGAATATATGACGATGTCTCTTTCCGATGCCCAGCATCACCTCGATGCCACCGGCCTGCGCTGCCCCGAGCCGGTGATGATGGTCCGCAAACAGGTGCGTACCATGGCCGCCGGCGAAACCCTGCTGATCACCGCCGATGACCCTTCTACCACCCGGGATATTCCCAGCTTCTGCCAGTTCATGGATCACGCCCTGCTGTCCTGCCAGGTTGAACAACTGCCGTATCAGTTCCTGATCCAGAAAGGCAACTGAATCACGGGAGCGCAGATATGAGGCCCTCCCGGCAGCCATATTAGCCGTCAGTCCCATTTGGTAAGGATACCCATGCTCACTGTCAGCAATGCGCTCGGCCCCCTGTTCCTGTTGATTCTTACCGGCGTGGTGCTAAGGCGACTGCGTTTTCCCGACCCGCAGTTCTGGCATGGCGCCGAGCGCTTTATCTATTTTCTGCTGTTTCCGGCCATGCTGATCAGCACCCTGGCCACGGCCGACTTCGGTCAGGTGGCATTCAGCGGCATGATCAGCCTGCTGGCCGGTCTGCTCATACTGCTGGCCGCCGGGCTCTGGCTGCTGCGCAACCGGCTCGGACTGGATCTGCCCTCCTTCAGCTCGGTGTTTCAGGGGGCCCTGCGCTTCAATACCTACGTGGGGCTGGCCGGAGCCGCGGCCCTGTACGGTGAGGCCGGCATTACTGCCGCCGCCGTGGCCATTGCCATCATGGTGCCTCTGGTCAATATTCTCTGCGTGTTGATGTTTGTCGGCTGTGGCGGCAGCGGCCAGTCCGGACTCTGGGGTGCCATGAGGGCACTGATCAAGAACCCCTTGCTGCTCGGCTGTATCATCGGCATCGCACTCAATGCCTCTGGTATAGGGCTACCCGGCTGGAGCCGGGATACTCTGGCCCTGGCCGGGCAGGCCGCTTTGCCGTTGGGACTGATTGCGGTGGGGGTCGCGTTGCAACTGGAAGCTCTGCCCGGCACCGGAGCCGCGTTCTGGCAGGCTTGCGTCATCAAGTTCGGCCTGCTGCCGCTGCTGGCGTTGACGGCGGGTTGGCTGCTGGGGCTACAAGAGGTCGAGCTGGGGGTGGTGGTGCTCTTTACCGCCCTGCCTACCGCTACTTCATCCTATATACTGGCGCGGCAGATGGGCGGCAACGCGCCGCTGATGGCCGCCGTGATCACCGGCCAGACACTACTGGCGATGGCGATGTTACCGTTATGGATGTCGCTATTGGGTGCCTTGCAACCATAAAAAATGCCCGCTTATTAGCGGGCATTTTTATATCACTGCTGGCCGAATGACTTAGGACATCGGGCTCAGGGTGATTTCTACCCGGCGGTTCTGGGCACGGCCGTCTGCGGTGTTGTTGCTGGCAACCGGCTGATTGAAGCCCACGCCACGAATGTTGAAACGGTTGGCGGCGGCGCCCTGGCTGATCAGGAACTGACCGACGGAAGCGGCGCGACGCTCGGACAGCGCCTGGTTATGGCTGGCAGAGCCGGTGTTGTCGGTGTGGCCGACCACGTTGACGTAGGTCTTGTCATACTCTTTCAGCACCATGGCCACACCGCTCAGGGTGTTATAGAAGCTGGGCGACAAATCGGCGCTGTCGACCGCAAAGGTAATGGAGCTCGGCATGTTCAGGATAATGTTGTCGCCGTTACGGGTCACGCTGACGCCGGTGCCGCGCATCTGATCGCGCAACTTGGCTTCCTGTACGTCCATGTAGTAACCCACGCCGCCGCCCAGAGCCGCGCCACTGGCGGCACCGATCAGGATACCTTTTTTGCGATCGCTGGAGCTGGCGGAGGCACCGCCGATGACGGCACCGGCCAGGGCACCCAGGCCACTACCGATAGCGGCTTTGGACGTTTCTCTTTCACCGGTGTAAGGGTTGGTGGTACAGGCAGAAAGGGCGATGGTTGCGGCAACCGCCAAACAGATTTTTTTCATCATCGATTAGGTTCCATACGTAACAGGCACAAGTAATCCACAATATAACGCTGCCGACGCCGTTTACAAAGTATCCATCTCACTCTGGTGTCAGCTGTTGACGTTATCCGGGTGACAGGGGCAGCTCAACAGGTGATCGTTGACCATGCCGGTAGCCTGCATAAAGGCATAACAGATGGTGCCACCGACAAAAGAAAAGCCGCGTTTTTTCAACGCGCGGGCCATGGCATCCGACTCCGGCGTGCTGGTCGGTACTTCGCTCAGCAATGGCCAGCGGTTGATTACCGGCTCGCCGCCGACAAAGTCCCACAGCCAGCGGCTGAAATCGATGCCCTGCTCCTGCATCGACAGATAGGCCCGGGCATTGGTGATCACCGAGCGGATCTTGAGCCGGTTGCGGACTATGCCTTTATCCTGCATCAGCCGCTCTACATCCTCGTCGGTAAAACAGGCGATGAGCTGTGGATTGAAATCGGCAAAGGCGGCCCGGTACGCCGGTATCTTGCAGAGAATGGTAAACCAGCTCAATCCCGCCTGCTGGCCGTCCAGACACAGCTTCTCGAACAGGGCCCGAGCGTCGTACTCGGGGACGCCCCACTCCCGGTCGTGATAAGCCTGATATCCGGGGTCGTCATTAACCCAGCCACAGCGTGCCAACATGATGTCTCCTTACCATTTGTACTCTGTAATACCAACGGGACACACCCTAAGCCTATATTCGCATCGGGTCAGAAGGTATACTCATCCGCCTAGTTTCACACTGCGAATGCACCTATATCAAGGCGCGAACATCATGCAAAAATTCGATATCAATACCTTTCAGGGTCTGATCCTGACATTGCAGGATTATTGGGCCCAGCAAGGCTGCACCATAGTACAGCCGCTGGATATGGAAGTAGGTGCCGGCACCTCTCATCCCATGACCTGCCTGCGCGCCATCGGCCCGGAGCCGATGGCCACCGCCTATGTGCAGCCTTCTCGTCGTCCTACCGACGGCCGTTATGGCGAAAACCCCAACCGGTTGCAGCATTACTATCAGTTTCAGGTGATGATCAAACCCTCGCCGGATAATCTGCAGGAACTGTACCTCGGCTCGCTGCAGGCGCTGGGTCTGGATCCGCTGGTGCATGATATCCGCTTTGTGGAAGACAACTGGGAAAACCCGACCCTGGGTGCCTGGGGCCTGGGCTGGGAAGTCTGGCTCAACGGCATGGAAGTGACCCAGTTCACCTACTTCCAGCAGGTGGGCGGCCTGGAGTGCAAGCCGGTGACCGGCGAAATCACCTACGGTCTGGAGCGTCTGGCCATGTACATTCAGGGCGTGGACTCGGTCTACGATCTGGTGTGGTGCGACGGCCCGCTGGGCAAAACCACCTATGGTGATATTTATCATCAGAACGAGGTGGAGCAGTCGACCTACAACTTCGAACATGCGGACGTGGACTTCCTGTTCGGCTTCTTCGAACAGTGCGAGAAAGAATGTCAGCATCTGCTGGCCCTAGAAACGCCGCTGCCACTGCCTGCCTACGAGCGCATTCTGAAAGCGGGCCACGCCTTCAACCTGCTCGATGCCCGCAAGGCAATTTCGGTCACCGAACGTCAGCGTTATATTCTGCGCATCCGCACCCTGACCAAGGCAGTCGCCGAAGCTTACTACGCCTCCCGCGAGGCCCTGGGCTTCCCCATGTGTAAAAAAGAAGGATAAGGGACCAGCATGGCTGAACAGAATTTTCTGGTTGAACTCGGTACCGAAGAGCTGCCGCCGAAGGCATTACGCAGCCTGGGCGAAGCCTTTGCCGACAACCTCAAGCAAGAACTGACCAACGCCGATCTGCCCTTTGCCGAGGTGCACTGGTATGCGGCCCCCCGCCGCCTGGCGGTGTATGTTACCGAGCTTGCCGCCGGCCAGCCCGACAAACAGGTGGAAAAACGCGGCCCGGCGGTACAGGCCGCCTTCGACGCCGAGGGTAACCCCACCAAAGCCGCCATGGGCTGGGCCCGGGGCAACGGCATCGACGTCAGCCAGGCCTCTCGCCTGAAGACCGACAAGGGTGAGTGGCTGGTTCACATCGCCGACATCAAGGGCAAGGCCGCCACCGAGCTGCTGCCCGCCATGGTCGAGCAGGCCCTGAGCCGGTTGCCGATCCCCAAGGCTATGCGCTGGGGTGACAAGAGCATCCAGTTTATCCGCCCGGTGCATACCCTGACCCTGCTGCTGGGCGACCAGCTGCTGCCGGCCACTATTCTGGG
>JAAEZO010000168.1 GCA_018222825.1 Gammaproteobacteria bacterium | reverse complement strand
AGTACTCGGCTACGAACCGAGCGGTCGGAGGTTCGAATCCTCCCGGATGCGCCATATTGAAAAGCCGGCCTAGTGCCGGCTTTTTCATGCCTGCTATTCTTGATTTTCGTCATATATTCTTTCCCGTTGTACTCAATTTCAGCTGCATTACCTTCCATGTTCACGCACAAAGCTGTTTGTTTTTGTATTCAAATTACCACTTATGACCGATGATGAATTTTTATGTCTTTTTTGTGGTTTTAAAATTAACTTCTGTCACTTCTATGAATTTTTTTTGTAATCTTTACAACACTTTTGAACATGCAGCGTTGCCAAGGTCTCTGCAAGCTGGGTATGATCACGGCCGAATCGTAGACAGCAAGGAATATGCTGATGAATAACGTATCTGCTCAACTAATCGAGGCTGCCGGACTGATGGGGTTGGGCATGGTGTTTGTATTTGCCTTTCTCTCACTCACCATCCTGGCCATCAAGCTTCTGTCCCTGGTCGCGGCCGAGCCGGCAACCGCGCCGGTTGTCGGCTCGGTCACGCCTGCCGGCAATGGACTGAGCCCTCAAAAACTGGCCGCCATCAGCGTGGCCATTAGTCACTATAAAAACAATAAAAAACACTGAATCAGACTGCCCCTCGGCCGGACTGACCAAAACGGAACTTAACGGAACTTAAACGGAGCTCGTCAAATGACCAAACCTCTTGCCATCACCGATGTGGTGTTGCGTGACGCTCACCAATCTCTGCTTGCCACCCGCCTGCGGCTGGACGACATGCTGCCCATTGCCGCCAAGCTGGATGATATCGGCTACTGGTCGCTGGAAACCTGGGGCGGTGCCACTTTCGATGCCTGTATTCGCTACCTGGGGGAAGATCCCTGGGAGCGCCTGCGCGCATTGAAAAAAGCCATGCCGAAAACGCCGCAACAAATGTTGCTGCGCGGTCAGAATCTGCTGGGCTACCGCCATTACGCCGATGATCTGGTTTACAAGTTTGTCGAGCGCGCTCGCACCAACGGCATGGACGTATTCCGCATCTTCGATGCCATGAATGACGTGCGCAACCTGGCAACCGCCATCAAGGCCACGGTGGCGGTCGACGGTCACGCCCAGGGCACCATCTCCTATACCACGTCTCCGGTGCATACCCTGGAGATGTGGGTGGACATGGCGAAACGGCTGGAAGACATGGGCTGTCACTCCATCTGCATCAAGGACATGGCGGGGCTGCTCAAGCCCTATGAGGCCGAGAAGCTGATCACGCGCATCAAGGCCGAGGTCAAGCTGCCGCTGGCATTGCATTGCCACGCCACCACCGGTCTGAGCCTGCCTACACACATGAAGGCCATCGATGCCGGTATCGATATCCTGGACACTTCCATTTCCTCCATGAGCATGACCTACGGTCATTCGCCCACCGAGACGCTGGTGGCCATGGTGGAGGGCTCAGAGCGCGATACCGGTCTGGATCTGCCCAAGCTGGAAGAAATTGCCGCCTATTTTCGCGAGGTGCGCAAGAAGTACGCCAAATTCGAAGGCAGCCTCAAGGGCATCGACTCCCGCATTCTGTTGTCGCAGGTACCGGGTGGCATGCTCACCAACATGGAAGGCCAGCTCAAGGAGCAGGGTGCGGCCGACCGGATGGACGAGGTACTGAAAGAGATTCCCCGGGTACGTGAAGATCTGGGTTTTATCCCTCTGGTGACCCCGACTTCGCAGATTGTCGGCACCCAGGCGGTGATCAACGTATTGACCGGCGAGCGTTACAAGAGCATCACCAAGGAAACCGCCGGCGTATTGAAGGGCGAGTACGGCGCGGCCCCGGCTCCGGTCAATGCCGAACTGCAACAGCGGGTACTGGATGGTGCCGAGCCGATTACCTGTCGTCCGGCGGATCTGCTGACCGATGAACTGGCCAAGCTGACCGGCGAGTTTCAGGAGTTGGCGAAAGCAGAAAAACTGCGCCTGGCCACCGACGAGGTGGATGATGTGCTGACCTATGCATTGTTCCCGCAGATCGGCCTCAAGTTTATTCGCCATCGTGACGATGCTTCCGCCTTCGAACCGGCCCCGGGTACCGAACCCGAACCTGTCGCCGCAGCGGTGACTTCTCAGACTGCCAGCACCACAGCGAGTGGCCCGGAAGTGTATGCGGTCAAGGTCGACGGTCAGCTGTTCGAGGTCGAAGTCGGCCCGGCCGGCAGCATCGGCGCGGTGCGGGAAGCGGGTGCCGCGGCCCCGGCTGCCGCTCCGGTAGCCGCCCCGGCCCCGACGGGGGCGGTTGAGTCGGTTGCGGCACCCTTGGCCGGCAATATCTTCAAAATTGTGGCCAAGGCCGGCAGCCAGATCGCCGCCGGTGAAGTATTGCTGATCCTGGAAGCGATGAAGATGGAAACCGAGGTGCGTGCGGTCCGGGCCGGAACCGTGCTTGATGTGCTGGTCAAGGAAGGGGACGCGGTCTCTGTGGGTGACCCTTTGGTCAACCTGGCCTAAGGAGCTGAAATGGACTCGTTACTGACTCTGTGGCTGGAAACCGGCCTGGCCAACTTTCACTGGAAGCAATTGGTGATGATAGTGGTGGGCCTGGGCCTCATCTATCTTGCCATCGCCAGGGGCTTCGAGCCCCTGCTGTTGCTGCCTATTGGTTTCGGTGGTGTGCTGGCCAATATTCCCAATGCGGGCATGGCCGATCCGGGCGGGCTCTTGTATTACATCTATGAAGTGGGTATCGGCACCGGGGTGTTTCCGTTGCTGATCTTCATGGGCGTCGGTGCCATGACCGACTTCGGTGCCCTGATTGCCAACCCCAAAACCCTGTTGCTGGGTGCGGCGGCGCAGTTTGGCATCTTTGCCACCCTGTTCGGCGCCATCGCCTTGAATGCACTGCCGGGCTTTGATTTCACCCTGGCGGATGCCTCGGCCATTGCCATCATAGGGGGAGCGGACGGTCCTACCGCCATCTTCCTCGCCTCCAAACTGGCGCCGGATCTGCTTGGTGCCATCGCGGTGGCGGCCTATTCCTATATGGCGCTGGTGCCGATCATTCAGCCGCCGATAATGAGGTTGCTGACCACGCCGCAAGAACGGGCGATCAAGATGGAACAGTTGCGCCATGTGAGCAAGCGGGAGAAGGTGCTGTTCCCGCTGATGGTGCTGACCCTGACCATTCTGTTTCTGCCGGCGGCGGCGCCGCTGATTGGCATGTTCTGCTTCGGTAACCTGATGAAGGAATCCGGGGTGGTGGACCGGCTGTCCAAGACGGCGCAGAACGAGCTGATCAACACAGTGACCATCTTTCTGGGTCTGGCGGTGGGCTCCAAGCTGTCGGCGGAAAAGTTCCTGACCATCGACACCCTGGGCATTCTGGCGCTGGGCGCGGTGGCCTTTTCCATCGGTACCGCCGGTGGCGTCTTGATGGCCAAGCTGATGTGCAAGCTGTCCGGTGGCAAGATCAACCCGCTGATCGGCGCGGCCGGTGTGTCGGCGGTGCCGATGGCGGCGCGGGTGGTCAACAAGGTGGGACTGGAAGCAAACAACCAGAACTTCCTGTTGATGCATGCCATGGGCCCCAACGTTGCCGGTGTGCTGGGCTCGGCGGTCGCCGCCGGTGTGCTGCTGGCACTGGTCGGCTAACCCGGTTTTTCCGAACTGTTTTTACAGATGTAAACAAGGCGCCTGCGGGCGCCTTTTCTATTGCTGTTGTTTGATAATAGAGTAAACGTCGGACAAAGGGCTGATGCAGAAGTAGAAACAGAAGTGAAATAGTCCACTCATTTTATATGCTGGGTGTTCTATGGTTATCCCACCAACAAATACAGGAGTGAACAGACGATGGCGACCCCCCATATCAATGCCGAACGAGGTGATTTTGCCGATACCGTGCTGATGCCGGGTGATCCGCTGCGGGCCCAGTATATTGCCGATACCTTTCTGTCCGATGTTCGGCAGGTGAATCAGGTACGCAACATGCTCGGCTTTACCGGCAGCTACAAGGGGCGGGCCATTTCGGTAATGGGTCATGGCATGGGCATTCCGTCGGTGTCCATTTATGCCAAGGAGCTGATTACCGAGTTTGGTGTCAATACCCTGATTCGGGTGGGATCCTGCGGTGCGGTACGCGACGATGTGGCGCTGAGGGATGTGGTGATTGGCCTGAGTGCCAGTACCGACTCCAAGGTAAACCGGGTTCGTTTCATGGATCATGACTTTGCCGCTACCGCCGACTTCGAGCTGGTAAGTCGGGCGGTGGCGGCGACCAGAGCCTGTCAGGTGCCGGTCAAGGTGGGCAATTTGTTCTCGGCGGACTTGTTTTATTCGCCCCAGCCCGAGCTGTTCGAGCTGATGAAGCGCTACGGTATAGTAGGCGTCGAGATGGAAGCGGCGGGGCTGTATGGCGTGGCGGCCGAATATGGTGCTAAGGCACTGACTATCTGTACCGTGTCGGATCATATTCTGCGCCACGAAGCGCTGAGCGCCGACGAGCGCCAGAGCAGCTTCAACGAGATGATGGAAGTAGCGCTGGAGTCGGTGTTACTCGGCGAGCTCGGCTGAGGACGAGGGTGCCGGGCTTTCAGGCGCCGGCCGTTTTCCTTGCCGTCGGCGCTTGAGCCCAAGGCCTGCCAGAATACCCAGCAGTGCGCACAGAGGGAACAGCCAGCTTAAATGATGCAGCAGCTGTTGCCAGATGCCGCTTTGCGCCAGGGTCAGGGGCGAGGTCGCCAACTGCAGACGCAAGAAGCCGACCGGCCGGCTTTCTGTATATAGCTGACGGATGTAGGGAGCTTCACCCTCGTCGAGGGTGCCGGCTTCGGCTTTTAGCTGGCCGCCGCCATCGTATAGCTGTGCCGCGACCACCAGTTGGGCGCTGACCAGTTCTTCCACCAGCTGATGCTGGCTCTCGTCATCTTCAGCCAGCAGTGCACGCACCGCCTGCAGCTCGGCGTAATCGGCCAGCGGCCCGGCCAGGGTGCGTTGGGGTAACTGTCGCCACTGATGGCCCAGTTGCGTGACTTGCAGCCATTGCCAGCCGGTGAACGACATCAGCGTCAGCACCATGAGCAGCAGCAACAGCAGCGGTTTGTGTTTTACGGGGTATTTTTTCCACATGGCGGCAATATTGTCTCTTGCCTGCCGAAAAAGCAATACGCTACCCTGAGCGTCGGTCTTTGTGAGCATAGGAATAGCGA
>JAAEZO010000167.1 GCA_018222825.1 Gammaproteobacteria bacterium | reverse complement strand
CCTGGCCCATCAGCGCCACCCCGGCAGCCGAGCCGATAGACAGCAGGCTGCCGCCTACACCGGCGGTCAGGGTGATCAGCAACCAGTTGCCGTGCGACATTTCCGGCTCCATGGTCAGCACCGCAAACATCACAGGAATGTTATCCACCACCGCCGAAATCACGCCTAGCGCAATGTTGGCGTAAACCGCATCCCAGCCGGTATAAAGCAGCTCCGACACCAGCGCCAGATAGCCCATGTAGCCCAGACCACCGACACACATCACCACGCCGTAGAAGAACAACAGAGTATCCCACTCGGCCCGCGCCACCCGGTTGAAGACATCGAAGGGCACCACGCTGCCCAGGCGTTTGAGTGCTTCTTCATCGCCCCGTTTCTCGGCCATGACGCGCTTGCGCGCCAGCGACCCCGGCAGGGTGCGACGCAGGTAATAACCAAAGAACTGCAAGTAACCCAGGCCGGTCATCATGCCCAGTACCGGCGGCAGATGCAGCAGGCTGTGGCAGGTCACGGCGGTGGCGATGGTCAGCAGGAACAAGAGTACGATGCGAATGGCGCCACGCTTCACTTCCACCTCTTCATAGAGGGCCGCGGGTTTGCGGTTTTCGATAAAGAAGTGCATCACCATGGCCGGCACCAGATAGTTGAGCAAGGCGGGAATGAACAGAATGAAGAATTCGTTGAACTTGACGATACCGGCCTGCCACACCATCAGGGTGGTGATATCGCCGAAGGGACTGAAGGCACCACCGGCATTGGCGGCGATCACGATATTGATGCAGCACAGGTTGATGAAACGCTTGTCCCCTTCTGCCACCTTGACCACCACGGCACACATCAGCAGGGCCGTGGTCAGGTTATCGGCAATGGGAGAGATAAAGAAGGCCAGCAAGCCGGTCAGCCAGAACAGCGACTTATAGCTGAACCCCTTACGTATCATCCAGGCTCGCAGGGCATCAAACAGCCGGCGTTCTTCCATGGCGTTGATATAGGTCATCGCCACCAGCAGGAATAACAACAGCTCGGAATATTCCAGCAGGTTATGCCGAAACGAGGCCTCGGTGACGCCGGGAATACCGTTGACCATGTAGGTCCAGCCAATGGTAACCCAGATGATACCGGCGGCGACCAGCACCGGCTTGGATTTACGCAAATGCAGGTATTCTTCGCCCATTACCAGCAGGTAAGCAATAACGAAGATAACCACGGCGAAGATGCCGACTGATGTACCGGTTAAATCCAGCTGGCCTCCGGCCGCAAACACAGAGGTACTGAACAGCGCTGCCAGCCCCCCCAGAGTGAGTAAGCACAGTTTCCTTTGCATTGTTATTCTCGCTTTTGTTGTTTTAGCTTTATTGTGGCTATAGTTACCGATTTTCCCCGTTCAAACGGGTAAAACCGTAAAAATATTAACATAAAGCCCTTATCAAGGCAGGTCGCTTTATTGGCGCTCGCTCGCATTTTTCATATCAAAATGCATCTGGATTGACACAGCAGAAAGTAGCCAACGCCGCGACAACCCGCGCTCGAAAAAGACGTATTAACCTCTTTTCTCCGTTGCATGACAATGCGATATCATCGCCTAAAAACTAGATATTTAGTCTTGTTTTTTGCATTAATTTTCACGATCATGGACTTACATTTTCTTCCGCAATCAAAGGACAGTCCGTGCGCGATACCGATGCCGCCCTGGTCAAGGCATTTCGTCAATCCAGCCCCTATGTCAATCTGCACCGGGGCTCCACCTTCGTGGTCATGCTCGGTGGCGAAGCCATCGATCAGGATAATTTCCCCAATATCATCACCGATATCGCGCTGCTGACCAGCCTCGGCATTCGGCTGGTTATCGTCTTTGGCGCCCGACCGCAAATCGACCAGGGGCTGGAAGAAGCCGGGTTGGAAAATGTCTTTCACAAGCACACCCGGGTCACCGACGAGCACAGCTTTCGCGTCATCAAGAATGTCTGTGGCGGCCTGCAGATGGACATCATGGCCCGGCTGTCGATGGGGCTGATCAATACTCCCATGCAGAATGCCCGCATCAACGTGGTGACCGGCAACTTCGTCACCGCCCAGCCGCTGGGGGTAGATGACGGCGTGGATTATCAGCATTCCGGCCGGGTACGCCGTATTCACACCGACACCATTCATCATCAGCTGGCCAACGGCGCCACCGTGCTGATCTCCCCCATCGGCTTTTCGGTGACCGGGGAAAGCTTCAACCTGTCGTCCGAAGAGCTGGCCCGACGACTGGCCATCGAACTCAAGGCCACCAAGCTGATTGGCTTCTGCTCCCAGCGCGGTGTGCTCGACGACGAGGGCGTGGCCATTCCGGAGCTGTTTCCCGAACAGGCCGAAGAACATCTGCAGCGGTTACTGTCCGACGGCGAAACCCTTTCCGGCACCGCGCGTTATCTGCGAGCCGCCATTTCCAGCTGTCGCGCCGGCGTGCCCCGCAGCCATCTGGTGAGCTACAAGGAAGACGGAGCCCTGATTCAGGAACTGTTTACCCGTGACGGTCTGGGCACCCAACTGGTCAGCCTGAGTGCCGAACAGGCCCGTCAGGCCCGTATCGACGATATCGGCGGCATCCTGGACCTGATCCGCCCGCTGGAAGAAGACGGTATTCTGGTACGCCGCTCCCGCGAGCAACTGGAAATGGAAGTCGATCAGTTCACCATCATCGAGAAAGACGGTGCCATTATCGGCTGTGCCGCTCTTTATCCCTTTCCGGAAGAGGCGATGGCGGAAATGGCCTGTGTGGCCATTCATCCCGACTATCGCCGGGGCAGCCGGGGCGACATGCTGTTGCAGAAGGTAGAAGAGCAGGCCAAGAAACGCGGCATGAGCCGGCTGTTTATCCTGACCACTCGTTCCATTCACTGGTTTCGGGAACGTGGCTTCGAGCCGGTGGATGTGAGCGCCCTGCCGATGGGCAAGCAGGCGCTCTACAACTACCAGCGTCGTTCCAAGATCATGATGAAAGATCTGGTATAACACTGATATAACCCGGTTTTGACCACTTAATTATTGACAGCGACAGACAGAGTCAGTACTTATATGGCAGCCCGCATGTCGGGCAAGAAGAGGCGCGTTATTCAGGCAGCCGGCAGGAGGAGCTCCCACTCCCAGGATCGCCGGTCAGGGGAGATAACGCCGAGATAGTGATGCGGGGCAGCGCATCACCGTCGGCTACGAAGGCTGAATCCTTCGAGTTGTCACCTGTGGGTGGCGTGCTTCTAAGTGACCTTCCCGTCTCTGCAGCCGTTCCCCGTTACTTACTATATGCATACATCAAGGAGCTGCACTTGAGTCAGTTAACCGTTGCCAAATTTGGTGGAACCAGCGTCGCCGACGCCGAGGCCATGAGCCGTTGCGCCGCCATTCTTGAACAAAACCCCGATACCCGCCTGGCGGTACTGAGCGCCAGCTCCGGCGTCACCAACCTGCTGGTGGCCCTGGCTTCGGGCGAACAACAGCCCGAGGCACGTGCCGCGCTGCTGCAACAGTTGACCGATATTCAGCAAGGCATTCTCGACAGCCTGGACAAGCCCGACATGCTGACCCGGCATATCGAGGATATTCTGGTTCATATCAAGGAGCTGGCCGACAGCGCCGCCATCAGCCCGACCAAGGCGCTGCACGATGAAATCGTGGCCCAGGGCGAGCTGATGTCTACACGACTGTTTGTCGAGCTGTTGCGCCACCGCGGTACCCCGGCGGTGTGGTTTGATGTGCGCAAGGTGATGCGCACCGACGATCGTTTCAGCCGCGCCAGCCCGGATCTGGCCACCCTGCGCGCCGAAGTGGAAAAGGAACTCAAGCCGCTGTGTGACAACCAGCTGGTGGTGACCCAGGGCTTTATCGGTGCCGCCTCCGACGGTCGCACCACCACCCTGGGCCGGGGCGGCAGCGATTTTTCCGCCGCCCTGCTGGGCGAGGCGCTGGACGCCGCCGCCGTGCAGATCTGGACCGATGTACCCGGCATCTACACCACGGATCCGCGACTGGTGAGTGACGCCCGCGCCATTCCCGAAATCAGCTTCAGCGAAGCTTCAGAGATGGCGACCTTCGGTGCCAAGGTGCTGCACCCCGCTACCCTGCAACCGGCGGTACGCCAGCAGATTCCGGTGTTTGTGGGCTCCAGCAAGGCGCCGGAAGCCGGTGGCACCTGGATTCGCAACAGCACGCCCAGCCAGCCGCTGTTCCGCGCCCTGGCCCTGCGTCGCAATCAGGTGTTGCTGACCCTGACCAACCAGAGCATGTTTCAGGTACACGGTTTTCTGGCCGAGGTGTTTGGTATTCTGGCCAAGCACAAGATTTCGGTCGATCTGATCACCACCTCCGAGATTTGCGTGTCGCTGACCCTGGACGCCGGCGCCGAGCTGCTGACCGACGAAGTACAGGCCGAGCTCGGCAAGCACTGTCATCTCAAGGTCGAGCAAGGTCTAGCACTGGTGGCGCTGATCGGCAATCGCATGAGCGAAGTCAACGGCACCGGCACCCGCGTGTTTCAGGCGCTGGAAAACGTCAATATTCGCATGATCTGCTACGGCGCCAGCCCGCATAACCTGTGTTTCCTGGTACAGGAAGACAACGCCGAACAGGTGATTATCGATCTGCACAGAGAGCTGCTGCCGGCGTAACCGCCGTTTGCTTCACTCTGCCCCAAGGCCCGGTTTTCCGGGCCTTTCAGTTAATGCCCCACGCCACCAGCAGACCGCCCAGCAACGAGGCTGCCATGGCCATCGCCACGCGTCGTCCCAGCGCGCTGTCACCCAGCGTGAGCGCCATCGCCGTTTTCACCAGATTGTTGACCGAGGCCGCCAGCACGATGCCGAGTACCGCCGTGCCGTGATCGATACCGGTCAATGACATGCGACTCAATGACAGGGTAATGGCATCCACATCGGTTACCCCCGAGGCCAGCGCCAGCAACAGAATACCGGCATTGCCCAGCAGCGCTTTCAGCCATTCACCCAGCAGCATGATCACCAGGATCAGACCGCCGAAGAAAAACGCCGCCTTCAAATCGAGTGGATTCATCTCGAGGCTGGGCTGATCCACGACCTTTCTGCCCCGGTGCCGATACCAGATCACCGCCGCCGGGCCATACAGCAGCAGCGTCATCACCAGTACCGGCAACCACAACTCGACCAGCAACGCCGGGTTGATCAGCG
>JAAEZO010000166.1 GCA_018222825.1 Gammaproteobacteria bacterium | reverse complement strand
ACAGCCTGCCCCAGTTTGAAGCCGGTGTGCTGCGCACCGAGGTGACCGGCATGACCGGGCTGACGCCCTATGCCCGCTTCGGCAGCACGCCCTTGCTGGTCTGGCTGTTGGTCAGCGCAACGCTGGCGGCCACCCTGAGCCGACGGCAATACCGCTGGCGCCAACAAAAGCAGGCCGCAAAAGAAAACCTGCGGGTGAAGGCGAGAAGCTGAAAGTAGATGAAGTAGATGAACGAGTGAGGGGAAAGGCGATGATTCGGCTTTCCCCTCACTCGTTTATTCGAGTAATCGTCTTTCCATATACTGGCTGGAGTGAATATTAGAAGCCGCTTTCGCGGATCAGAATCGCCAGCCCCCTGCGTAACTGGTACCACAACCAGCTGCGCGATGCTCCCTCAACTCTTACCACCCCGGGCAAGCGGGCATCAATGTCTCCCCGGGCTTCAGCGCCGGTGAGCACCATCGACACCCGGTAATATCCTTGATCCGGAACCAGCCGTTCATCGGTGACTCGCCGCACGGCAATACGCCCGCCATATTCCGAACTCAACTCGGCATAAGGCAAAGTAAAGGCCGCGCCGATATCCACCTCGCGGATCTCGACCGGCAGCGCCGTCGCTCCGGGTCGGTCGGCAATAAACACCCCTCGACTGCCCCGTTCAACCAACTCGAGATCGTGTTCGGCGAGGTAGCCTTCTACCTGCAGCCGGCCCAGTTCAGCCACCGACAGCAGCGGCATTTCTGCCCCCACCCATGCACCGGCATGGAGCCGTTCGATTTGTGTGACCCGGCCTGAGATTGGCGCACGGATCTGCAATCGCGCCTGACGGGCCAGCAGCCCGTCTCGCCGCTCCATCAAGTGCCGGACTTGCTGCTCGGTAATGGCGCGACCGGCCTTTTCCCGAGCCGAACTGCCGCTGCGATCCAGCAACAACTGAGCCAGATGCAGCTCTTCCTCGAGCTGCTGCAACTCGAAATTGATCTGTTCCGACTCCAGCCGCAACAGCAACTGCCCGGCTGCAACCTGCTCACCTTGGCGCACGTTAACCTCGACGATAACCGCCGCCTCCGGCACAAACAAGGTTTGTTCGGCTTCGGCCCGCAGAATGGCCGGAATAGGCACACTGACCGACAAGGGCATCACGCTGATGATCAGTAAAACCCCCGCCAGGGCCCAGAACAGCAAGCGGCCAAGGCCCATGGTGCATTCAGTTCGTCGTTTCCACCACACGCAGACTTCCCTCCAGATTGGCAATACTATGAACCAGCACACTTCCACCGCAAACAGCAGGATCCCCAGCACCTTGAAGAACAGGTGATAGACCAGCAGAGCAATGCCCAGAAACAGAAAAAAACGATACAGCCAGGTGCCCCAGGCATAAGCCACCATCAACCGGGTCCTGCGCCGAGGTTGCGGCTCGGGCAGAGGATCCTTCAACCCCAGCAGCAAATAACGCAGCCGCCAGCGACCAAAGGCAAAGGCCCGCTGCTGCAGGTTTTCTATGCCCAGCCAGTCGGAAAAGGCATAGTAACCATCGAAACGCAGAAAGGGACTGATATTCACCAACAGCGAGGTGACCCAGCTGGTGGTAGCCACAAAAAAGGCGGCGCTGCGCAAGGGGCCATCGGGCAACAGATTCCACAGAAAGGTCGCCAGCAGGGCCAGGTACAGCTCGGTACGCACCCCGGCGGTCACAATACGCAGCCTGGCGCCCCTGGATCTCAGCCGCCAGGCATCGGTGGTATCGGTATAGAGCACCGGAAACATCACCAGCAGCGCCACGCCCATGGAAGCGACCCGACAGCCCTGACGCTTGGCGGCAAAGGCGTGGCCCAGTTCATGGGCGCTTTTGACCACCACCAGAGTCAGCCCGTACAGCAGCAGCCCTTCCAGGGTGAAAAAATGCAGAAAGGTAGACCAGAAGCTTTCCCACTGTCGTACCACCAGCACCACGCCAAGCACACCGAGTGACAGCAGCAGATAATGCGTGGCCGGTGCAAACAGCCAGCTCAGGCGAGGCGTCCAGCGGTTCAGCCAGGGATCCGGCCGAAACAACGGAATACGAATAAACAGGTAGTGATGGATCAGCCAGCGCCAAAACCCCAGCAACTGAGAGGCGTATTGCTGATGAATGCGGGCAGAGGCTTCGGCAGTACGAGACTCGATCAGATTGTTCGACACCATAAAGTCGGCAAACGCGGTCAACTCTTCGGGTTGATAGTCATGCCCCTGCTCTTTCAACGACTGCAAAAACTGCTGGTCGGTCTGCCCGGCTTGCCAGTGCCGGACCAGATAAAGCGCCTCGGCCGACAAGGCAAAATACTTGTTACGCACCGCGTCAAACAACAGCCAGCGCGGGGCACCGTCGTCATCCGGCGTTCCGGGTAACAGCCGAAGATCCTGACGCAATGCAGGTAACTCGCTTCTCGGTGTCATCGACTACCAGCCCAGCCATTGACGGGCGCTGGTGATGGGCCGGCGGAACAGGTAGAAGAACAGGCTCACCCGTTCACCATAGACTTTTGCCGTTCCGCGCGTACCGATGCGCGGCAAGGCGGCATCGTCTTGCTCGCCACCCAGGCGGGCGACCAGACGGTAAGCCACCTGATTATCCGGCGTTCGCTGGGGCTCATACCCAGCATGATGAATGGACGCCGGCCAGGCAGACAAGGGATCGTTGTCAAAGAAGACCTTGACCTCGGCACCTGGTTGCAAGGCTATCGAGTCTTTCACCGCCAGCATGATTTCAAGCTCTACCGCCTTAGGGTCGGCCAGCAGCATGATACGTTCGCCAATCTTGACCGGCCGCCCTTTCCACTCGTTCGGATCACCCAATACGGCAATGCCTGCTCCCGGCGCGGTCAACGTGGCTTTTTCCAGACGGGAGCCGGCATGCCGCAGCTCGGCCTGACGCAAGCTGACCTGCGATTCCAGCTCGGCCAGCCGCGCCTTCTGGGTTGGATCCATAAAACCGCTTTGCTGCACGGTTTTCAGCTCGGCCTGCGCCACCAGCAACGCCTGCTGCGCTATCTCGTGCTCACTGGCCAGTTCGGTGTGCTCAAACTGAACCAGGGTTTCACCGGCCTGCACCCACTGGTTGGGCGCCACGGTAACCTGGGTAACGGCGCCATTCAGTGGCGCACTGATCACCAGCGGATCCCGGGCTATCACTTCCACCGGAGCCAGCGTACTGAGCCTGAGAGGGGTCCACAGCAACGCCATCAGCACCAACGTCAACAGCAGCCATGTTTTTTGCTGACGCAGACGCTGCAACAGACGCTTGAACGGCGACCGACGCTGCAAGGCAAACACCGTATGCCCCATGGTGCCGGACAGGTGTTCCATGATGCCCCGTTCCTGCTCGGTCCAGGGCGCGGCGCGAAACAACAGCAAGGCACCGAGGATGCGCCCGTCCTGCGCTTCCGACCGAAGCGGTATCCACAGCAACTGCTCCGGCGCCATGTCCTGCCAGTCGAGACGCAATGCGGCAGAAACCTGTCCGGCGTCCAGAGCCGACAGTTGTCGGGCACTGTCCTGCTGCGCCCAATAACGGGCAAGACGCTCAACCCAGGCAACAAAGGGCGAGGTGTAATCCACGGTCGGAATATCCGACGCCGCCACGACCTCAAGATGACGCAGTTCCTCTCCCAGCAGCAACACGCTCTGGGTATAGGCAACACAATGATGGGTTTGATTAACCAGGGTATAAAACAGCTGCGCAAGGCTGCCTGCCTTGCGCAATTGTTGTTCCAGCCCCAATAAAGCTGCAACATGTGGGTTCACATCAACTCCTTAAACGGCGGTCAGCATAGTCAGCAGCCGATGGCCGTAACCTTCGACCGTATCCACCTCGGTGGCCAGCTGTTCGGCCAGTGGCACAAAGCCGGTTGCCGCAACATCTGCTGCAGGCTGATCCGCACTGCCTGTAGCCTGGTTACGTTGCAGTTCCTCGATATTCAGCTTGATCTCCAGAATGCGGGTCTGGCCATCGCTGCCTATCGCCTGAATCCGCAGCGTCAGCTCTTTGACATCACCAGGTGAACGCAGACTGACATCGCCGGTTTTCGGGTCGATAATAATCCAGTCCGGCAGTGCGGTACCGTCGGCCAGGGCACCGCTGTAACGCTGCCCCGGCTCGGCGTTGCTGTCGGCAATACCGATGGAAATCTCATTATCGGCACCGGTGGTAATACTGGATACCCGCAACGCGACCGTATCAAAGGCCTGTTGCTGCACCTCGGTAAAAACCACTTCGCCATTATCACTGACATTGACATCAACCGCGGCCCTTACCGTGGTCTTGCCATCGGTACCGGTGGTTTGCACCACCAGGGCGCCGGACTCCGACAGCAACACGGTTTCGACAGGTGCCTTGGGAGTGACAAAACCGACACCGGTGGTCGAGTCCGAGCCGCCATCCTTGTTGACCAGCCCCTGCGGCAGAGACGACAACTCGTTGGTCACCGACGTATTATCCCTCTGGAAAGGCGGCACATCGTTATTGGTTACCGACTTGACGACCGGCGTGTCTTGGGGCGGCGCCAGAACCTCCAGTTGATAGACACGGGACACCTCGGCACCGGCCTGGTCGACCGCCGTCAGTGTCACGACAAACTTGCCGGACTCGGTCGGCTTGCCGGTAATCATCCCGGTTTCCGGGTTGTAGCTCAGGCCCTTGGGCAAACCTTTGATAACAAAATCAAGATCCTCACCATTCGCGGCACTGTCCATATCGGTAAAGAGCACTGAAATATCGCGCTGGTAGTCTTTACCAAAGCTCCACTGCTCATCGATGTTGGTGGTCAGCGCCACCGGGGCATCATTACTGCCCTCGAGGGTGATGGTCAGCGTCGCGGTGTCGGTGGCGCCGGCCGCATCGGTGACGGTATAGCTGAAGGTCTCGGTCAGGGTCTGGCCGCTGAGACGCAGGGCCTGCACCGCCGCATTATTCTCGTCGATGACGTAGCTGTAAGAGCCGTTGGCATTCAGGGTCAGGCTGCCGTACTGACCATTCAGGACGCTGCCGACGGTGCCGCTGGTGTCACCAAATTCGACCGTGGTCACCGCCTTGGTTTCGCCTTCGCCATCTACATCGGTCACGTGGTCCAGAACGTTGCCAGTTGCATCACTGCCGGTGGTGCCGTTGACCACGCCGCCCGCTTCCACCGCCGTGGCGGTGTCATTGGTCGCCACCGGGGCATC
>JAAEZO010000010.1 GCA_018222825.1 Gammaproteobacteria bacterium | reverse complement strand
TGTGTCTGACCTTTCTGCTGGTCTGGGGCTTTCGCCGGCTGGAAAACCGCTGGTCGCGGCATCTTCAGCCCAGAACGGTGTAAATATCGGGACGGGGCCGCTGTTGAGCCTTGGGCATTCACGCGCAGGCTAAGAGCCATGGTATATGACGCCGGACTTCCGCCTTCGCGGTAAATGACGGCAGAAAACTCGAGTTGATTGGCAGTAGGGGAAGGGGCTGGGGGTAACCTCCAGCCCCTTTATGTTTACTCGGCGTCTTGCTTTTTCTTGCGAATGCTCAGGCCCAGCTCGCGACCGCGCAGCTTGGCATAGTAGGTGTTACCGATAAACATGGTGCTGGCCAGCACCAGCTCGACCAGCGCCAGCCAGCGTTCGCCTTCATCCACCCACAGCAGGGTGGCGGCGTGCAAGAAATACGGCATCAGCAGATACACCGCCCAGGCATGGGTATAGGGATTCCCCTTGAGCATGCCTTTCATGGGAATAAACAGCCAGGGCAGCCACATCACCAGCATGAAACCCACACCGAGATCCGGGTGCGGGGAGAGCAGGCTGTGCCAGAGGGCGACCCAGATGATCAGGCCAAGGTAGCCGGTCAGTGCCAGCAAACGTGCCAGTTTAATGTTCATTACAGAATTTCCAGCACTCGCTCGGGCGGACGGCCCAGGGCAGCTTGGTGATGATTGACCACGATGGGGCGTTCGATCAGCCTGGGGTGCGCTACCATGGCGGCGATCAGGGCGTCTTCGTCGTGCACGCCGGCCAGGCCGAGACTTTTGTATTCTTCTTCCTTGGTACGCATCAGTTCCCGGGCCGAGCTCATACCCAGCTGGGTCAGCAGGGTCTTGAGTTGAGTTGCGTCGGGTGGCGTGTCGAGATATTTGATAATCTCGGGTTTCAGGCCTTTCTGCTCCAGCAGGGCGAGGGTTTCCCGGCTCTTTGAGCAGCGGGGATTATGATAGATTCGTAGGCTCATTCTAAACTCCTGTGGCGGTGCAGCCGGCATGGTACGAGATAGTGCGAGTGATTGTATAAAAGCTAGTGCGGAGGGTACAGCATATGGGTAGGCAGCAGTCTTTGTTTTTGGCCATGACCTTGTTGGCGGCCTCGTTGGCGGGGTGTGGCGATGCGGCGACCCTGACTCTGTCGAACGGTGAACAGCGTGAATTGAGTGACTATCGGGGCCGGTGGCTGGTGGTGAACTACTTTGCCGAGTGGTGCGCCCCCTGCCTGCGGGAAATGCCCCTGCTAAATGAGCTGAATGAGTCGAATGAATTCAACGACGCCGAGGGACCGGCGGTGGTGGCTGTAAGCTTCGATGCTCTGCCGCCCGCCGAGCTGGAGCGCCTGAAGACGGACTATCGAATGACGATGCCGGTGGCCGCCGGCCTGGCAGGCCCCTGGCCGTTTGAAACGCCGCGGGCACTGCCGACCACCATGGTGATCAACCCGCGCGGCAAGCTGGTCGACAGCCATCAGGGCGAGCTGAAAGCGGAAGATCTGGCCCGCTGGCAGCAGATATATTGGGGTGATTAGGACGGGGATCAGTTTCTCAGCGCATCCCATTCTTTCTGCTGCTGACGCAGTTGCTCCAGCCGGGCGCCGAGGCGGGCGCGCTGCATGGCGTCCTTCGACAGGTTGGCGGCAATTTCCATCTGATCCACCGCCATATCGTAACGACCTTTCAGCGCCGCCACTTCGGCCTGAGCCTGACGGAAGGAAGACTCGTCACTCAGCGGCCGGTAGGCCTGAGCTATCAGCTCCCAGGCCAACAGGTTTTCCGGATGGCGGCGCAGATAATTGTCGAGCAGGGTGGCGGCGTCCTGATGACGACCCGCCTGCATCAGGCTGTCGGCCAGATTGATGGTCACCACCTGATTATCGGGGCGTTGTTTCTGGGCTCGCTGTAAACGGGTAATGGCGCTGTCGAAGCGATCTTGTGCGTTATCCAGGTCGGTCAGCGCATCGAGAATAAAGATGTTGTTGGCGTGGCGGCTTGCCAAGGCTTCCAGCAGGGGACGCGCCTTGTCGTACTCACTGACCTGCAATAGCGCCAGCGCCTGGCCATAACGGGCCGCATCGGCTTGCCAGTCGCCACCTTCAACGGCGGCCTGTTCAAAGAAACGCTGTAAATCAACGGCACCGGATTGCTGAAAACGCACCATGATCCTGGCCTTGGCCAACTGAAATTCCAGGCTGACCGGGTAGTTTTTGGCCGGATAGTCCTGAGCCCGGCTGCGGGCTTCGGCAATACGACTGGTGGGCAGCGGGTGGGTCAGCAGCATGGGCGGCGGCGTGCTGGCAAACTGATACTTGTCGGCCAGCTTCTGAAAAAAACCGGCCATGGCATTGGGATCGAAGCCGGCGTTGTAGAGCAGACGCAGGCCGATGCGATCCGCCTCGAATTCATTGTCCCGGGTATAGTTGATGGCCGACTGCATCTTCAGGCCCAGGGTGGTCTGCAGTGCGGCCATGCCCGCCTGTGGGTTGACCACCGCCAGTGCCACCGAGCCTACCAGCCCGGCGATGGTCAGCGGGGTGCTGCGCGACTGGGATTCCAGATAGCGGGCGATATGACGCTGGGTGACGTGGGTAATTTCGTGGGCGATAACCGAGGCCAGCTCGCTTTCGTTTTCTGCATACAGGAACAGGCCGGTATGCAACTGCAATACACCACCGAGAAAGGCGCTGGCGTTGATGCTGTCGTCACGGAGCAACAGAAACTGAAACGGAAACCGTACTGAGTCGGCCTGAGACAGAAGCTTGAGCCCCAGATCGGTGACGTATTCGTTGAGTACAGGGTCGTTGCTCACCGGTTGATTGGAACGGGCAAAGCGGATAAACGCCTGTCCAAAGCGGGCTTCGCGCTCCACCGACATGGCGCTGACCCCGGCGGTGCCGATATCGGGCAGGCTGTTGGCGGCCTGTAGCGGCGTCAGTGTCAGCAGAGAAAAAGCCAACGCCATCCTGGTGGCATGAAAACCCATTCTTGTTACCTGGTTGATGGTGCACTCCCAGCAGAATACTCGTCCCAATAAGGGGTAACAAGCATTGTTTGGTAGCCATAACAAAGGGATAATGCCTTTCTTTTTGGCCGGAGGAGCGGTGGAGATACTGGATGCGAGTGCCTGGCGCTGTCCGCTGCCGTTGCTTCGGGTAAAGCTCTGGCTGAAAGCGGCCGAGGCCGGGCAGCAGCTACGACTGTTACTGAGAGACTCGGGCTCTCGTCAGGATATACCCGCTTATGTTTCGCGCATGGGTCACGCTGTTGAGGTGCTGGCCGACGATGGCGAAATGCTGATATTGATGATTACCAAGGCATCATGAGGAAGTTATTACATGCTGGATGTTCTTAAGCATTGGTATCGACAGCGGTTTTCCGATCCCGGTGCCGTTGCGTTGTTCCTGAGCCTGCTGTTCGGCTTTGTGGTGGTGTATTTCATGGGCCACATACTGGCCCCTTTTTTCGCCGCCGTGGTCATTGCCTATCTGCTGGACTGGCCGGTCAGCCGAATGGAACGGCTGGGGCTGATGCGCTGGCTGGCCGCCGCCATAGTGCAGCTGCTGTTTGCGGTGATAGTGGTGTTGTCACTGGTCAGCATAGTGCCGACCTTTCTGTCGCAGACGGCCAACCTGGCCCGGGAAATACCCGCCATGATCGGTCGTTCCCAGGAGCTGCTGCTGACGCTGCCTGAGCGCTATCCCGAATTGGTGGACGTGACCCTGATTCAGAACGTGCTGGATGACTTGCGCAGCCGCCTGCTGGGCTCGGCAGACGCCATTCTCAGCGTATCACTCAGCTCGCTGACCAATGCGGCGGTGTTGATGGTGTATCTGATCCTGGTGTCGGTGCTGGTGTTTTTCATGCTCAAGGACAAGCGCGTCCTGTTACAGAGCACCAACCGTTTTCTGCCGCAAAACCGGGAGCTGGTCTCGCGGGTGTGGCACGAAATGAACGTACAGATTGCCAACTATGTACGTGGCAAGGTGATTGAAATCCTCATCGTGGGTTCGGTCAGTTATCTGACCTTCATGCTGCTGGACCTGCGCTACCCGTTGTTGCTGGCGGTACTGGTCGGCTTTTCGGTGCTCATTCCCTACATAGGGGCGGCGGCGGCAACGGTGCCGGTGGCCATGGTGGGGCTGTTTCAGTGGGGCTTTACGCCGCCGTTCTTTTACCTGATTGTCGCCTACGGCATCATTCAGGCACTGGATGGCAACGTACTGGTACCGATACTGTTTTCGGAGGCGGTCAACCTGCACCCCATTGCCATTATCGTGGCGGTGCTGGTGTTTGGCGGTCTCTGGGGATTCTGGGGCGTGTTCTTTGCCATTCCTCTGGCCACCCTGGTCAAGGCGGTGATCAACGCCTGGCCCAGGCAGGATGATCTACCGGCCAACATAAATAATTAATGCAAAAGCAATAAGGAAAATACAGTGAGAGAACACTTTGGCTCGCGCTTCGGCTTCATCATGGCCGCCGCCGGGGCGGCCGTCGGGCTGGGCAATATCTGGGGCTTTCCGACACAAGCGGCCAGCAATGGCGGCGGCGCCTTTCTGATTGCCTATCTGGTGCTGGTGATGATGCTGGCCTTTCCGATGCTGGTGATGGAAGTGGCCATCGGTCGTTACGGCCAGGCCAACCCGGTGGACTCGGTGCGCAAGCTGGGTCGTACTCCGCTGCAAAAGGCCATGGCCTCGCTGGTGGGCTATGCGGGCATGCTGGTGCCGAGCCTGGTGCTGTCGTTCTATGCCATCGTCGCTGGTTGGCTGCTGGCCTTTCTGGCGGCGGCGGTCACCCGTATTCTGGGCTGGGATGCGGCAACTGAATGGCTGCAGGCCTTTGGTCTGGGTCGCAATATCGTCTGGACCCTGGTGTTCTACCTGCTCACCATTCTGGTGGTACAGGCCGGGGTACGCCGGGGCATAGAGCGCTGGTCGGCGCGGCTGATGCCGGCGCTGTTTGTGCTGTTTCTGCTGCTGTTCTTCTACATCCTGACCCAGGATGGCGCCATGACCGGCCTGAGGCACTATCTGGTGCCGGACTTCAGCAAGGTGCTGGAGCCTGAACTGTTGATCAGCGCCATGGGCCAGGCCTTTTTCTCGCTGACCATCGGCGGCTGCTCCATGCTGATGTACGGCTCCTATCTGAACAAGCAGGAGAACATACCGCGCACCGCCTTTCAGGTTACGCTGCTCGATACCGGCGTGGCCTTTCTGGCCGGCCTGGTGATACTGCCGGCAATGTTTGTGGCCATGAACAACGGCGTCACCATCTTCGCGGAAGACGGTAGCCTGCTCAGCTCCGATACCCTGGTCTTTGTGGTGCTGCCGGCGCTGTTCGATACCATGGGGCCGATAGGGCTGGTGATGGCGCTGGTGTTCTTCGTGCTGATGGGCATAGCCGCACTGACCTCGTCCATTTCAATGCTGGAAGTACCGGTGTCTTACAGCATCGAGCGCTTCAAGGCGCCGCGTCCGCTGATGACCTGGTTGCTGGGCGGTGTGCTGGCGCTGTTCAGCGTGGTCATCTGCCTGAATTTCGGTACCCTGTTCGGCTTCGTGATCCGCTTGTCGACCCAAAATATTCAACCGCTGGTCGGCCTGGGCTTCTGTGTGCTGGGCGGCTGGATGTGGGGGCGGGCCAAGTTGTTTGAAGAGCTGGTTCAGGGCTCGCCCGAACTGGCGTCCAGTGTGTTCTGGCGCATCTGGCCCTGGTATGTGCGCATCGTGTGCCCGCTGCTGGTGCTGCTGGTCATCGGTTCCAGCTGGTGACATTCAGCTTTGAGCCATAACAAAAAACGCCATGGTCATGCCATGGCGTTTTTGCTTGTGGGTGTGTATTACAGAAGGCTTGGCAGCCTCTTATACCAATCCCATTAAATAATTGTTCTATTCGATTGTCATATCAGTCCCGAACAAAGCGCCCGCGCCACCGACCCGCTGCAAGCACATCCCTGTGACGCTCAGCACATGACCTCCATGTCATGTGATGGTCGGTGGAGCAGACCCCTTTGTTCTCCTTGATGCAGCAGAGTCGCCTGTTGGCACTATTTGCAGGTAACTCTGTGTTCCAGGGGAGGTAACAGAGATGACTTCCCACGACCGTGAAATGCCATGGACGGCATTTCCCGAGCCCCCATGGATGGGTTTATGGCGTGTCGTGGGAGGCGGCTCTGGTGCCTCTGGTATTCAGGCTCAAAGTGACCAGGTTTTTACTGAAGTTGGTATTAAACCGCGACTTGCTTAATACAGCATGCTGTACAGCTTGCGGCGGTAGCGGGAGGCAACCGGATCGGCACCCATGGTGGTGAGCATGTCCAGAAAGTGCTTTCTGGCTTCGCCAAACGCCAGATCCTTTTGCAGTACCTCGGTCAGCAACTGCAGGGCTTCTTCCTGTCGGCCGGCCTGAAAATACTGCACCGCCAGCTCTTCTTTCAGTAGCAGTGACTCCGGCTCGGCGGCCAGTTTCTGCTCCAGCTCACGCAGCTCGGGGCTGTCGGCGGCTTCTTCGGCCAGCTCCAGCCGGGCCAGAATATGCTGATACTGACCGTTCTGATCCGCCATGCCGATGGTGGCCAGCAGTTGCTTGGTTTCTTCCAGTTTGTTGAGCGCCAGCGCGGCTTCTGCCAGACAGAGGCGAATGGTTGCCGTATCTTCCAGCGCCCGGGCCTGTTGCAGCAGGCCATAGGCGGCTTTCGGATCCATGCCCAGCATCTGCTTGGCCTGATCCAGCAGCAGCTCGGCTTCGTTGGGCTGATAGGATTGCAGAAACTGCTTGATGCCGTTTTCATCCTGCGGACCTTCCAGCACGTCGACCGGTTGACCGTCCTTGAAAGCCACCATGGCCGGCAGCCCGCGCAGGCCCAGCTGTGAGGCCAGGCTCTGTAATTGCGGATCTTCCACGTCGACCTTGGCCAGATCGATATGACTGTTGTCGGCTCCGATGAGCCGTTCCAGCAGCGGCATCATGGTCTGGCATTCGGGCACGACCTGGGCGTGAAAATAAATCACCACCGTCTTGCTCATGGATGCTTCGATAAGCGCTTGCTGAAAATTCTGCACATTGATGTCAACGATCATAAACAGGGTCTCACTCAGGAGTTATGAATTTGGGAGTCTAGGGATAAATTGGGTTGCGGTCCGGTGATTTCAAGTTCGAAGGGCAAATCGGCCAGGCTGAGCAGGGTGGGCTCTGGCCTGGCCATCTCGTCAGTGATCTGGTTCTGCTCGTCGATGGCGAGGGTCAGCCAGCTGTGCCCCAGTGCATATTGATGCAGCCGGTAACGGTGTTGCTCCAGGGTGGCGCATGTTGTGTCCGGTTGCCAGTGCACCCGTTGCAGATTGTTGGCGATGCCGCCGCCGTGGGCCTTGAGCACCGCCTCCTTGACGGTCCACAGGCGGGTGAAGTCGGCGGATGCGGTCTGACTCAGGCTCAGCCATTGCTGCTCCTGCTCGCTCAGGTAGCGGCGGGCGAGGCGGGTTATCTGCGCCGCCGATAGCTGTCGGCCTTCGATGTCGACCCCCAGGCTGTTTTGATTGCCGATGGTCAGCGCCAGGGTGTCGCCACTGTGGCTGATGTTGAAATGCCAGCCATGCTGTTCCAGCCGCGGCTTTCCTCTGGCATCAATATGAATGGCGATTTGCTCCGGTGCCTCGGACAGCCGGTCGGCAAGCAGTTGGCGCAGCAGATAACGGCCCAGTAAAAACAGCCTCGCCTGACGCGGATGACGGATGGCGTCGAGCCGGGTTAGTTCGGCCCGAGAGAGCATTTTTTGGGCATTAACGGGCAAACGGGCACCGAGGCTGTTGCAAATTAATAACTCGGTGAAAATATCTTTGTTTTTGCTCATATTATTTTTGCCAATCCCCCGAGATCTGCACTAGTATCTTTGAGATTGATAGCTGGTTGCCGTGATTCATATGAAAAAGGTAATTCTTCTTAGCAGTTTATTGTTGCTTGCTGGTTGCAGCAGCATTCCGAAATCTGAGTCAGGAAAAAAGACAGCTGGAAAAAAACCGTCTTCTTCCCTGACTTACAGTATCAGCACCGATTCGGTGAAAACCAGGCAGGTATCGGTTCGAAATCTGCATCAGGTCTATCAGCGCTGGCGTGGTGTGCCGTATCGTTTTGGTGGTGTTGATGCCGAAGGTATCGACTGTTCGGCCTTTACTCGCACCATGTATCAGGAAGTATACGGGATGGAGCTGCCCAGAAGTACCTATGAACAGGTAACCCTGGGGCGGGCCATCAACAAGAAAGAACTGCAGCCGGGAGATCTGGTGTTTTTCCGCACCGGCCGTACTCAGCATAACGGTGTTTATGTAGGCGATGGCAAGTTTGCCCATGCCTCATCCAGTGTTGGAGTCACCATATCTCGGCTGGATAATGTGTACTGGCGTAGTCGTTACTGGCAGGCGCGTCGCTTGCTTGATCAGGATTAAGACTCCGTATCGGGACTGAAGAACAAACACGTCAGTCCCGACTTTTCTTTCGCCTAACGCGCTTACTTTCCCTGAAAACGATTCAGGTCGTCCATCACCTGTAACAGCAATGACAATTCCGGGCTGGCATTCGGCTCGGTTTTATAGTCTCTTGCCCGCAACAACTCAACGTCACCCTGACGGTTAAAGCGGGTAATGTCATCCTGTTGATAGATAACATATTCTTCTTCATCCGATGCCAGTCGCCAGCGATTGGCGTCTGCCTTGAACAAGGATTGGCCGGTACTGTAACTACGCAGCGGACTCTGTACGCCCAGCGCCTGGCGCATCAGGGTGGGCACCAGATCCAGCTGGCTGGTCGGGTGATCGTAGCGGGCGGGCTGGCGTTCACCCGGCCAGTCGACAACCAGAGGCACTCGCAGCTGATAAGGCGAGTAGGCGCTGCCGAATCCCCAGGTATTATTGTCGTTATCGTTGAATTCCATACCGTGGCCGGAGGTGACGATGATCAGGGTGCCGCGCTCCTCGGCCTGCCTGATTTTTGACAGTAACTGCCCCAGCAGGCGATCGGTATAGAACACCGAATTGCGATAGCGGTTGAACAGGGCCTCGCGTTGCTCGTCTCGATAGGCCTGAGCCGGGTTAAGTTGCTGCAGCGAAGGCTGGAAGGGTCCTTTAATACCGGCGGGCAGATCCAGCGAGTTGAGTGCATCCAGGTAGACGAAAGAAAACCAGGGGCGTTCGTTATCCTGTTGTTCCAGCCAATGGCCGAAATCGGTGACGGCTTGGCGATCACCTGCGGCACCGCCGGTAGCCGGATTGAATGACTGATTGCGCAGGGTCGAAAAAATGGCATTACGGTACAGTGGTTTATCCAGACCGCCGCTGGCAAAGAGGCCGAAACGGTAGTCCTGGCGCTGCAGTTCGTCGATCAATACCGGGGCTATGCCTTCCTGCTCGGCATCGCGCTGGTAATGAGACGGCAGGCTGTAAAACAGGCTGAACAGCGCGGAGCGGGGCTGATTACCGGCACTCAGATGATTATCGAAACGCAGATGACGATGGGCGAAACGATTCAGATTAGGCATGGTGATGGCATCGAGCTGATCGGCGCGCAGGCCATCCGCTACCACCAGCAGAATGTTGGGCGAGGCGTCCGGCGCCTGTACCGACAGCGGGCGCAGCGGGTAATTCAACCGCCGCCGGGGTTGCTCTGCCACCTGTTGTGACAACTGGCGATATTGATCTTCATCCAGCCAGCCCTGTTTGATGAGGAAGCTCTTGGCGGTCATCGGGTAAGACAGTGGAAAATTGGCTTTCTGATTGGTGATCGGGGCGTATACCAGCGCATCGGCCCAGATATGGACGCTGTGGGTGAGAAAAAAACTCACCAGCAGGGGCAGCGCCAGGGGCAATGTCAGCGAGCGACGACGACGCTGGCTCCAACGCCAGAGCCAGCCGGCCAGCCACAGTTCAAATAGAAACAGCACCGGCACCCACACGAACAGCCAGCCCCAGCCGGACGCTTCTTCGGCCTGAGCCTGCTCCAGCAGCAGTTGCCAGACGGTCGGGTTAAGATGAAAGCTGAACAGGCTGAACACCTGGGTGTCTACCAGCAGCAGGGTCAGTGCCCCGGTGGCGATGGCGGCACCCAGCAACTGTACGGCTCGTACCTTCGGAAACAGAAAGGTCAGCGGAAACAGCGTCAGCAGATAGGTAAAGAAGGTGAGAAAGGCGAAATGCCCGATCCAGCTGACCAGCATATAGCCGCCACCCAGCAGGGTATCGGGCCAGCCGGCAATCAGCAGGTAACGACTCGATACCGCCAGCGCCAGCAGGATATTAAAAAGCACCATCCAGTGGCCCCACCCAATCAGGCGAGAGACATTGTCGCGATAGATATTACCGGTATCGAGCATCATTCAGCCGTTTCTGTTGGCAAAAGGGCGCTTAGTGAGCCCCTTTCTGGGTGTCAACCGAGCTGGTGAGTACCTTGGCGAACTTGTCGGCAATGGCTTTACGCTGCCCCGGCGCTATCTGATGATTGATGATGTGGGTAGCCAGGTTACCCAGCACCATCAACCGCAGATCGGCGGGGGCCAGATGTTTGTCCATCACGGCTTCCAGCTCGCTCAGAAGTTGATCAAATTGTTTGTCGTACTTGGAAATAACAGGCATGGGCGTTCAATCATGTAACTTGGTAACAGGATGACTATAATACCCCACCCCTTCTGGCAACTCTACGGCAATCTGTTATGAGCTCGACCGCTGAGTGAGCCAGGGGCTGCAAAAAAACGGCCCCTCAAGGGGCCGTCGCTGCGTGTTACCTCATGTTCAGGCTTATGGCGCCGCTGGCGGTACGTCGATCATCGACAGCCCGGCGGCGTTCGATATGGTCGGCATCTCACAGGGATCCTGCAGGTCATGAATCCCTGCAGCATCTGTCAGCTGACCCTCGAAAGTCTGCAGAAGGGTGTTGTGGCCGGCGGCACCGACTTCCGCAATATTGACCAGAATGGTCTCACCGGTATCGTCGTTGTGACCGTGGGGAATACACAACTGCGGGTGACTGAATTTGCCGGATTCAAGTGCCACTCTCCAGTCCGTTAACCCGGTTTCCAGCATTTCCACCAACGAGGCTTCGTCTTGCGCTCCGAGATCAAACTCCCGCATACCGGCGTCTAGGTTGTTGAAGTTGATGGTCGGGAAGTGCCCGGCGGTCTTGTAGGTTTCCACTACCTGGCGCAGGTTTTTCTTGGCGCCGTTGTGGAAATAAGGACCGGTGTACTTCACGTTGCGCAGGCCTGAGGCCTTGAAGGCGCCGTAGCGCAGGATTTTCTCCCCGATAACCACATCCGGTACACAGTTAACGTTGGGGTTATTGTTGGGGTCGCCGTTGCGCCGCCCCTGGGCATTAGGGTTGCCCACCAGACCCGGACCACAGGCCAGCGCTAGGTCGAACACCCTTGGGGTCAGATCATCGGGGGCGGTGGGAATCAACAGCTCGCCGTTGTCGATCACTTGCGCTACCGCGTCGACATTGGCGTCTGAAAGAGCCGGATCCAGAAAAGCTAGCTCTTCTTCATTCAGTTGACGACGTAAAATGGTTTCCCGCAGCCAGGAAAAGGACAGCGGTACACCGTTGATGATATCCCCCAGAGAAATATCATCCGAGCTGGGTCTGACGCCGATATTGTAGAAGCCGGCATCATACACCTGGGCTTGGCCGTTAAAGGTGATCATCCGCTCCAGGGGTACCTCCAGGGCTTCCTTGCGCAACTGGCCGGGGGGTAGTGGCGGTGGCGGCACTGCACCAAAGCCGGTAAGGGCGGACACGGTGGCCCCGGTAAATTCCGGGTTGAAGTGGCAGATACCACAGCCCGTGGCCCCGGCAAAGAAGCGGCCCACACCTCGGTCGATGGCCTGCAGGGTGCTGACGGCATCGGCCAGAATATTTGCATTGTCCACCACGTCATTACAGGTGGGGGGATTATTGCAAAGGCCAATGGAGGCACCGGGATTCACTACAGTGGCGAAATCTTGAGTGGCCGTATTTATTTCCGAGCCGGCCACGGCACCAACGGGAATAAAGCTGGCGTAATGTTCGGCACAGACTTGCTCGGCATCGGCCACGCCCGCGGCGTTATTGTTCAGCGCCAGGGCATTTACGCAAGCCTCAAGTGGCTGCCCATCAACGACAAATGAGAGCTGGCGTCGGCCGGTGCCATTGGTCACGGTACCGGTGGCGATACCGCCGGCCAGCAGATCGACAATGGTGTAGTCGGACGTCAGCGTGGCCTCATAGGCCTGCACCGCCAGGCCAAAGAACAGGGCGAAGTTGTATTCCAGCAGGGTGAAGTCTTCATTACCGTCACAGGTATTGAACTGCGGTTCATTATTCACAATTTCCACGCATACTTCAGCGCCGTTACCATCGCCCCAGAAGCGCTCATCAAAGATGTCCTTCACCAGGGTATGGTAATTTTGGTTTAACCCGGTACCGCCACAGATGGCCCAGCTACTTAGCAAGTCATCGTCACAGGCGACCTTCTGGCCGTTCAGCGGTATGGTGGATCCACCGAGCTTTTTACCGATATGGGCGAAGTTGCGGTTGGCAAACGACATCTCAAAATTGCTCAGTGGCGGGCCCACGGCCTGAGACGCCAGGGCGGAAAAGGGGATCCGCAGGGTTTCCGGAGTGAAATCGTTGCCGCCTGTGTAGGTTGGTACCTGAGCGCCGGGATCCCTGAATCCGAGGGGGCTAACGCCGTTAAAGAAGGTATCGGCGCGGCCATCCCAGAAGTTGCGCAGGTTATACACGGCATTGATCACGGTGGGAGCATTGCGCGGCTCCACCCGCCGGGCGGTGTCGGGAATATTCAGTGCATTTGAGGGAAAGCCGACGGTAAAGCCTTGGCCATTGTCATCAGTGTCCAAGGTTCCGCTATCAACCCGGCCACCGGAGAGCGCGGTAAAGGTACCGGCTCGTTGTCCCTGGGAAGAAGCCACATCGTTGATATCAAAGGCAGTATTCCCCTTGCCACCGTTGCCGGGAGTGCCGTCGACGGCATCAACTGACCAGCCCTGATTAGTCAGCAGCTCGTTTTCGTTGACCGCAAACCCCACCTCGGTGCCAAAGTCATTTATCCCCATATAATGGGGGTTGTTGAGTAGCTGGCCATTGGCGGTGCCGAGCCCTGCAAGATCATGAACATCATCACCGCGCTTGAGCCCAGGGCTGATCTGGTTCTTGCTGCGGTGATCGGCGCCGGCGTGATAGTGACAGCTGGCGCAGGCGGTGATGCCGTCACTGCCCACCTGCATATCCCAGAACAGAGCCTTGCCCAGGCGCTGCAAATCGGTTCGTTTTTCGGTGTTTGTGATGACGGGCCAGTTTCCAAGAATGGCATCAGGAAAGTCATCGGGCGCAGCACCATCCAGAATCCCCAACTTATTAATATCCGGTACCGTAATCTTGTTGAGAGGTGCCACCGCAGGTGGCTCAAACCGCTGAGCCGATGCGCCCGATGCGACCACCATCACCGCCACCAATCCCCCCCAAAGAAAGGCGTGGTGCCGTCGATGAGCTCCAAGCTTGTTGTCCATGTTTTACTCCTTAAGCACGTGCGGTGCCCTGGTTGTTTTTTGACTCAGGGCTTGCCGGTGACCATTGTTCGTTATTCTTGCCTTCAGCAAGCCCTGCCTTTTTTCAAAGGCTGTTACAAGCGTAAGAAAGGCCGAAAAAGGGCGCCTGAGGCAGATATCCCTATCTTGCCGGGTGAGTTGAACTAAAATTCGAAGGAAAACACAGGACACTTCTCCCATGACATTCCAACATGCAAGGAAGGAAAGGTGACTAACTCCAGGCGTGAAATTCCTCCGCGGGTGCTGGCGGTTTCCAGTTGTTCGGCCCTGATGCTGGGGCTGGAAACCCTGTTGCGCACCGGTACGCCGGGGGTGGAATGGGCTGGCGCCATTCGTACTCATGAAGGCTTGGCCTGTGCCCGAGAATTTGGTGCCGGCATCATAGTGACCGATCTCGACTCGGTGCTGGGCCGGGAGTGCGTTTGCCTGTTGGGGCGGGATAGCGAGGTTGCCATTGTGGCTCTGCTGGGCTCGGCAAGCCAGGAGTTGGTAGACGAAGCGGTGAGAAAAGGGCTTCGGGGAGTGGTTCCCAAACAGGCGCCGAACGAGGTGCTGCTCAAGGCCATTTTTGCTGTTCATTGTGGAGAACACTGGCTGGATCGCCGGCTCACTAGTCGCATACTGCAGGGAATGGCTGATGAAGGAACGCCCGCTGCCAGCCAACTGCTCAACAAGCTCACCCGGCGCGAGCGGGATGTTTACCACTGCATTACCAGCAGGGGGGGCACATCAATACGCAAGCTGGCCGAAGAAATGCATATCAGCGAACATACCTTGAGAAACCACCTCACTGCCATTTACACCAAGTTGCATGTTTCCGGCCGCCTTGAATTGATGGGTCTGGCCAGCAAGATTGCCGTCGACGACAACAACAACCACTTTTAATGGTCCGTGCAAGGTTGCCCGGCCATGTAACTTGGCTAGCGGGTGTTTATAATGGTGCTCTTTTTCTGCAACTCTACGGCAATCTGTTATGAGCCTGGACATCGAACACATCATAGTACACTCCCTGTTTCTGGATGAGCAGGGCCAAACCCGGCTGGCCACCCGGGAGCAGGAGCTGGCCACCGGGCCGGCGGTTAATCACTTGATGGGCGAGCTGCATCACATCTACAACACCAAGGCCGGCAAGGTGTTCGGCTATTTCAACGAAGACGATAGCGGCTTTCGCGATCTGGTGCGGCGGGTGGAAGATCAAAGCCTGAGCTTTGCTGCTTTTACCCATCAGGCGGCCGAGCGGCTGCTGGCCGAGCTGAACCGGCTGGACATGAGCGAGCAGGGTGTTCTGCTGTTTGTGCGCTATCAATGGCTGGGGGCGCATTATCTGCTGATTGCGCTGCTGGATAACAAGGACAGCGTCACCGTGACCGAAAAGCTGGAAGTCAGCCAGGCCAGCTATCTGGATCTGGGCAAGATGCAGCTGGCGGCCCGTCTGGATTTGACCGAGCTGCAGAGTCGCCCCGACTCGCACCGTTACTTCTCCTTTATCAAGGGACGGGCGGGGCGCAAGGTGTCGGATTTTTTCCTGAACTTCCTTTCTTGTGTCGAGGGCATGGATCCCAAGGCCCAGAGCCAGGGCCTGCTGAAGGCGGTGGACGAGTTCTGTGACAGTCGCCAGCTCAGCAAGGAAGAAAAGCTGGAAAGCAAGGCGCTGGTCAACAAGTACTGCCGCGAGCAACTGAAAGAAGGCGAAGAGCTGGAACTACGCGAGCTGTCGGCGGAGCTGGGTACCGATGACGATCTGGACTTTTACCAGTTTGTGAGTGAAGAGTACCAGCTGGAAGACAAGTTTCCGGTCGACCGTTCTGCGCTCAAGGGGCTGACCAAATACGTCGGCTCCGGTGGCGGCCTGACCATCAGCTTCGATCAAAAATTGCTGGGTGAGAGCATTCAGTACGATGCAGCTACCGACACCCTGGTGATTCGGGGCGTGCCACCCAACCTCAAGTCACAGCTGCAACAGGGCTGACAAGAGACCGTGAGGGAAAAGGCGTGAGGGGACCAGCAGCTTACCTGTTGGTCCCCTCATCTATTTCTTTATGTTGATTCCTTAGCTTCTAATAAGATGATCGAAGGCGCCGAGGGCGGCGGTGGCACCGGCACCCATCGAGATCACGATCTGCTTGTAGGGCACGGTAGTGGCGTCACCGGCGGCGAACACGCCGGTCATGGAGGTGGCGCCTTTGGCGTCGATCATCACCTCGCCAACGCGGGTCAGCTCGACCTCCGATCCCTTGAGAAATTCGGTATTGGGCACCAGCCCTATCTGCACGAAGATGCCGGCTACCTCCAGCTGTTTACTCTCGCCACCGACACGGTCGGTGTAGTGCATGCCGGTCACCTTGTTGCCGTCACCCACCACCTCTGTGGTCTGGGCATGGGTAATGATGTCGATATTGCCCATGGTACGCGCCTTGCGCTGTAATACCTCGTCGGCACGCAGCGTATCGGCAAACTCCACCACGGTGACGTGTTCGACCAGCCCGGCCAGATCGATGGCCGCTTCAATACCCGAATTACCGCCACCGACTACCGCCACCCGTTTGCCCTTGAAGAAGGGACCATCGCAGTGGGGGCAGTAGGCCACGCCCTTGTTACGGTATTCCACTTCACCGGGAACATTCAGCTCGCGCCAGCGGGCGCCGGTCGCCAGGATCACCGAACGGCTTTTAAGGGTGGCACCACTGGCCAGCGGTACTTCGATGAGTTCAGAGCGGGTGATACCGGCGGCACGCTGATTGGTGATCAGTTCTACCCCGTATTCCCTGACGTGCTGTTCCAGGCTGGCGGCCAGCTTGGGGCCTTCGGTATAGGGGACCGAGATAAAGTTTTCGATACCGACGGTATCCATTACCTGACCGCCGAAGCGCTCGGCTACCAGACCGGTACGAATGCCCTTGCGAGCGGCATAAATGGCGGCCGCGGCACCGGCGGGTCCACCGCCCACCACCAGTACGTCAAAGGGGGCCTGTTCATTCAGCTCGGCGGCCTTGCGGTCGGCGGCGCCGGTGTCCAGCTTGCCGACGATTTCTTCCAGGCTCATGCGGCCCTGACCGAAATGCTCGCCATTCAGATATACCGACGGCACCGCCATGATCTGGCGCTGATTGACTTCCTCCTGGAATAGGGCGCCGTCGATCATCTCGTGGGTGATATTCGGATTCAGGGTGGCCATCAGGTTCAATGCCTGCACCACATCCGGGCAGTTCTGGCAGGACAGGGAAATATAGGTTTCAAAATGGTACTCGCCTTCGAGGTTGCGGATTTGCTCCTGCAACTCGGGGGCGACCTTGGACGGATGGCCGCCGGCCTGCAGCAGGGCCAGTACCAGTGAGGTGAATTCGTGGCCCATGGGAATACCGGCAAAGCTGACGCGCGGTGCCTGATTGGCAGCCGCAATGCTCATGCTGGGCGTTCGTCGGGCGGCGGTTTCCCGCAGGCTGATATGAGTAGAGAGCGCGCTGATTTCACCAGCCAGCTCGAGTAGTTCTCTGGACTTGGGGCCGTGGTCACCGGACACGCTGATCTCGATGGGAGAGACGATGTTCTGCAGGTAAGTGTCCAGCTGTTGCTTGAGATTGGCATCTAACATGTTCGTGTCCTGTGCGGAATGAAGGGGGCAACATTCCCGGCCACCGGTTTTATTCGGTGGCCGGATGTTATTCAGGTCTTAAATCTTGCCGACCAGATCCAGGGACGGAGCCAGCGTTGCATCGCCTTCCTGCCACTTGGCGGGGCAGACTTCGCCCGGATGGGCGGCGACATACTGGGCTGCCTTGATCTTGCGTACCAGATCGGAGGCATCACGGCCGATACCTTCGGCGGTGACTTCGATGGCCTGGATCACGCCCTGCGGGTCGATGATAAAGGTGGCGCGGTCTGCCAGGCCCTGGCCTTCACGCATGACGCCAAAGTTGTTGGTGATGGTGCCGGTCTGGTCGCCGACCATGTAGTACTGGATTTTACCGATGGTGTCGGAGCTGTCGTGCCAGGCCTTGTGGGTAAAGTGGGTGTCGGTAGACACCGAAAACACTTCAACGCCCATGCGCTGCAACTCGGCGTAATGATCGGCCAGATCTCCCAGCTCGGTGGGGCAGACGAAGGTGAAGTCGGCCGGGTAGAAGAACACCACGGACCACTTGCCTTTCAGGCTGGCTTCGGTCACTTCCACAAAGTCGCCGTTGTGATAGGCCTGGGCGGTGAAGGGTTTGATTTCGGTGTTGATGGCAACGGACATATTAACTCCTTGAATGACATGATTTGGGTGTGTCTTGCGAACGAGGAGCATAGTAGAGGGGAATGAATGATTCGTTAATTCGTTATTTTCTGCTTTATTGATAGCTTTTAGCTATCAAGTGATTATTCCTCCTTGTGATGACTTACTGTTTTGTTTCGGATTAAAAAGCGCCAGCTTCGCGGTTTGTACCCGGTGAATAACGGCTAATGAAAATGATAAAAAAACGACAAGTCGCCGCTTCTTTGTATCGGTGAAGCGTCATTACTGTTTTTTTTTGCGATCGCAAAATAAGAAGTGGCCATTCGGCCTTGTTTGTACGAAGCCTTGGCCAAACAGGCTTAATTCGCATTGTTTACCGAGGTAGGTAGGCATTCCAAACGTTGGAGTAATGTCGGGAAAATTTATTGCATATGATTTTTAATTCCGTAATTTAATTACAAGTCACCGGTGTCTTGGTCCAATCCCTGTTTATCTTCAGTCCAGTAACTACGGGCTTTTTGACAGTCATACTTTAGTTTTAGGTGTGATTGATTATGTGATTAATGTTGTATTTTTGTGAAATCACACCTTGATCTTCCATCGTTTTTTAAGCAAGTTAATAGTCGTACCGCAACGCAGAACAAACGGAAACGAAAAACAGAGCAAGCAGCACAGACACGAGCTGCATCGCCAATTACACAAAAAAGAAAAAGTTGCGGAGCAATAAGACGAAGGCCACTGCACCATACCGGTAATCCCGGATTGTTGTTATCCGAGTTGCAGGTGTGACAGGGAAGTTAACAGGCTCTGAAACGAGAGCCTCAACCCGACAGAACAGGAACGAGACCATGCCATACGCAAGCGAAGTTGATGCACTCACCTCTTTGATCAAGCAAAACCCGACCTGGAGCGCTATTAAGCCGGAACATGCCGCCCGTATGCGTGCCCAGAACAAATTCAAGACCGGGCTGGAGATTGCCAAGTACACCGCAAAAATCATGCGTGAAGACATGGCGAACTACGATAACGACAGTTCCCAGTACACCCAGTCACTCGGTTGCTGGCATGGTTTTATCGGCCAGCAGAAGATGATTTCCATCAAGAAGCATTTCGGCAGCACCAAGCGTCGTTACCTGTATCTGTCCGGCTGGATGGTCGCGGCCCTGCGTTCCGAATTCGGTCCGCTGCCGGATCAGTCCATGCACGAGAAAACGGCGGTGTCCGGGCTGATCGAAGAGCTGTACACCTTTTTGCGCCAGGCCGACTCCTGGGAGCTGAACCACCTGTTCCGTGCCCTGGAAGATGCCCAGAAGGCCGGCGATCATGCCAAGGCCAAGGAAATCCAGGCGAACATCGATAATCACGAAACCCACATAGTACCGATTGTGGCCGATATCGACGCCGGCTTCGGCAACGCAGAAGCCACCTATCTGCTGGCCAAGCAGATGATCGAAGCGGGCGCCTGCTGTATTCAGATTGAAAACCAGGTGTCCGACGAGAAGCAATGTGGTCACCAGGACGGCAAGGTGACCGTGCCGCACGCCGACTTCCTCGCCAAGATCAACGCCGTACGTCTGGCGTTCCTGGAACTGGGTGTCGACGATGGCGTTATCGTGGCGCGTACCGACTCCCTGGGTGCCGGTCTGACCAAGCAGATTGCAGTGACCAACGAGCCGGGCGATCTGGGCGACCAGTACAACAGCTTCATCGACGGTGACATCATCAACAGCGCCGACGACATCAATAACGGTGACGTGGTCATCAAGCAGAACGGCAAGCTGGTCAAGCCCAAGCGTCTGGCCTCCGGTCTGTTCCAGTTCAAGGAAGGCTCCGGTGAAGACCGGGTGGTGATGGACTGTATCGCCAGCCTGCAGAACGGTGCCGACCTGCTGTGGATTGAAACCGAAAAGCCGCACGTTGGCCAGATTGCCAACATGGTGAATCGCATCCGTGAAGTGGTACCCAATGCCAAGCTGGTTTACAACAACAGCCCGTCCTTCAACTGGACACTGAACTTCCGTCAGCAGGTGTTCGATGCCTGGGCTGCCGAAGGCAAGGATGTATCCGGTTATGACCGCGCCAGACTGATGAGTGCCGATTATGACACCACCGATCTGGCCAAGCAGGCCGATGAGTGGACTGCCAACTTCCAGCGCGATTCTGCCCGCGAAGCCGGTATCTTCCATCACCTGATTACGCTGCCGACTTACCACACGGCGGCACTGTCTACCGACAATCTGGCCAAGGGCTACTTCGGTGACGAAGGCATGCTGGCCTATGTGGCTGGTGTTCAGCGCCTGGAAATTCGCCAGGGCATTGCCACCGTCAAGCACCAGGACATGGCCGGCTCCAACATCGGCGATGATCACAAGGAATTCTTCGCCGGTGAAGCGGCGCTGAAGGCCGGTGGTAAAGACAACACCATGGGTCAGTTCGAGAACATCTGATGATGGTCATCAGCAACAAATAACTCTAACTAAGTCTATCTCGTTTTTGGCAGCCATCAGGCTGCCTTTTTTATGCGTACCACTCATCACTCCCACCCGTCGTGTTCCCGGCAGACTGTTAATCAGGTGTTATAATTGGCGGCATATCAAGCGGGTAGCAGAGCGCAGGTTTGAGCCCGTTTCAGACTCGCCCGGCAAATGATGGGAGTGACGGCATGACCAACCCGAGCAATACCTCCGGCTCCATGGTGCATCAGGCTCGGTTCACCGATGCCCAGGCGCTCAATATTCCCACCCTCAGCATTTTACAGGAAGACGGCACCCTGTTTGCCGGTGCCTCGTCGCCGGTACTGGACCGAGACACGGCACTGAAAATATACGAGAGCATGGTGTTTATCCGTATTCTGGACGAACGCATGCTGGCGGCCCAGCGCCAGGGCCGGATCAGCTTTTATATGCAGTGCCTGGGGGAAGAAGCCACCACCGTTGCCAGTGCCGCGGCCCTGAATAAAAAAGACATGATCATGGCCCAGTATCGGGAGCAGGGCGCATTGCACTATCGCGGCTTTACCCTGACCCAGTTCATGAACCAGCTGCTGTCGAACGAGCGGGATCTGGGCAAGGGGCGGCAGATGCCGGTGCATTACGGCAGCCGTGAACTGCATTTCATGACCATTTCCTCGCCGTTGGGTACCCAGATTCCCCAGGCCAGCGGTTATGCATACGGCCAGAAGCTGCGGGGAGAAAGCAACGTCACGCTTTGCTATTTCGGCGAAGGGGCCGCCTCGGAAGGGGACTTTCATGCGGGCCTGAACATGGCGGCCGTGCTGCAGGCGCCGGTGATATTTTTCTGTCGCAACAACGGTTATGCCATTTCCACTCCCGCCAACGAGCAGTTTATCGGCGACGGCATTGCCTGTCGGGCCGTGGGCTACGGCATGCAGGCCATTCGGGTCGACGGCGCCGATGCGCTGGCGGTATACGAGGCCACGCGGCTGGCGCGCAAGCTGGCGCTGGAACAGCAGGAGCCGGTGCTGGTGGAAGCCATCGCCTACCGGCTGGGGGCTCACTCGTCGTCCGACGATCCCAGCGGTTATCGCTCCCGGGAAGAAGAGGAGCGTTGGCGCAAGCAGGATCCCATCGCCCGCTATCGCCTGTGGTTGCAGCATCAGGATTGGCTGGATGAAGCGGCGGATCAGATAGCCACCGATGCCCTGCGCCAGGAAGTGCTGGAAGAGCTGAAAGCCGCCGAGCAATTGCCCAAGCCGCATATCGATACCCTGGTAAGCGATGTTTATGCCACGCCCACACCAGTGCTGAAGGAGCAGCTCGAACAATTGAAAGAGCACGTTCGACAATATCCGGATGCCTATCCGCTGACGGCGGGGAGGTTTGAATAATGGCACAAATGAACATGCTGCAGGCCATCAATCAGGCGCTGGATCTGGCGATGGATAAAGACGAAGATGTGCTCTGTTTCGGAGAAGATGTCGGTCATTTCGGCGGCGTTTTCCGGGCTACCAGCAAGCTGCAGGATAAGTACGGTACCCAGCGCTGTTTCAATACCCCGCTGACCGAGCAGGGTATTATCGGTTTTGCCAACGGCATGGCGGCGCGGGGGCTGAAGCCGGTGGCCGAAATCCAGTTTGCCGATTATATCTACCCGGCGTTCGACCAAATCATCAACGAAACCGCCAAATACCGCTACCGTTCCGGCAACCAGTTCGACGTGGGCGGGCTGGTGATCCGCACCCCTTACGGTGGCGGCATTGCCGGTGGCCATTACCACAGCCAGTCACCGGAAGCCTACTTTGCCCACACGGCGGGCCTGAGAGTGGTGATTCCGCGGGATCCGGCCCAGGCCAAGGGATTGTTGCTGGCAGCCATTGCCTGCCCGGATCCGGTGCTGTTCATGGAGCCCAAACGACTGTACCGGGCTGCTGTGGGTGAAGTTGAGCAAGACTACTATGAACTGCCGTTGGGTGAGGCCGAGATCACCCAGCCGGGACGGGATGTCACCGTGCTGGCCTGGGGAGCCCAGATGGAGGTGGCGGCCAGGGCGGTGGCACTGGCCGAGCAGGAGGGTATTTCCTGCGAGCTGATTGATCTGCGCAGCATACTGCCGTGGGATGCGGATAAAGTGGCCGAGTCGGTGAACAAAACCGGGCGGCTGGTGATCACCCACGAGGCACCGCTCACCGGCGGTTTTGCCGGTGAAATTGCCGCCACCATACAGCAACGCTGCTTTCTGTATCTGGAAAGTCCCATCGCCCGGGTCTGTGGTCTGGATACGCCTTATCCGCTGGCGCTGGAAAAGGAATACATGGCGGATCATCTCAAGATCCATGCCGCCATCGTGCGCACATTCAATTTTTGAAGGGGGCAGCATGAAGCAGGACTTTTATCTGCCGGATATCGGTGAAGGCATAGTGGAATGCGAGCTGGTGGAGTGGCTGATCGAAGAAGGAGATCGGGTGGCCGAGGATCAGGCGATTTGCGATGTGATGACCGACAAGGCGCTGGTGCAGATACCGGCGATGCACAGCGGTACCGTGACCCATTTGTATGTGGCGAAGGGAGAAATGGCCCGGGTGCATGCACCCTTGTTTGAAATGGAGGTAGCGGGGAGCGTGAATGCCGAGTCGGCGCCCGACACAACCGAGACGGCCGCCAGGTCTGAAGCGACACTCGAGCCCGAACGGGTACCCGAGTCGCTACCAGAGCCCAATCCCGAATCTGTTTCTGTGAGTGGCGATCGCGAATCGCAGGCATTGCCCGGAGAAGGCAGAGTGCTGGCCAGCCCGGCGGTGCGTCGACTGGCGCGCGAGCAGGATCTTGATTTAAAACGGGTTACCGGCTCCGGTGACAAGGGCCGTATCTACAAGGAAGACATCGAGGCTTATCTGGCGGAGCAAACACAACCGCAAGCCGCCAGCCCTCGGCGGGTCGAGCCGACGCGGCGCGACGAGCATGCCTCATCGCACAGCGAAGCCCTCACCGGCATTGCGGCAGCCATGGCCCGGCAGATGACGGCCTCGCTGGCGATTCCGCAATTTACCTTCTGTGACGAGCTGGAGCTGGGCGAGTTGCTGCGAGTGAAGCAGCGGCTGGTGCCGGTATTTGCCGAGCAGGACATCAAACTCACTCTGCTGCCGTTTTTTATCAAGGCGCTGTCACTGGCGTTGAACGAGTTTCCGTTGCTTAACAGCCGACTCAACGAGGAGGCGACCGAAGTCAGTTATCTGCCGGATCATCACATCGGGGTGGCGGTGGATACCGACGCCGGTTTGCTGGTGCCGGTGCTGCGTGACTGCCAGCGACGATCCTTGCTGGAGATTGCCGTCGAGCTGGAACGACTGACCACGGCGGCGCGGGCCGGTCGACTGGCACCGGCCGAGCTGCAGGGCGCCACCATCACCCTGTCCAATATCGGCGCCCTCGGCGGTGTGGTGTCCAGCCCCATCGTCAGCCCGCCGCAGGTTGCCATTGCCGCCCTGGGCCGACTGCAGCCATTGCCGCGCTTCAACGAGGCCGGTGAGGTGGTCACCCGGAATCTGATGATGGTGTGCTGGTCGGCGGATCATCGACTCATCGATGGCGCCACCATGGCTCGCTTCAACCGGCGCTGGTACCAGTATCTGCAGCAACCGGAACGCATGCTGGCGCAATTGAGCTAGCGTGCGGGCCCCATCAAGCGAATGGCGGGGGGAGTCATGAGTCTCCATCGGCTGCGTAATTTCTATATTCCCGAAGAGCAGTCCATTTACCTGCTCAATGCCAACGACGCCAGAAAACTGAAAGACTGGATTGCCTTGTGCGTCAGCCAGCTGGAAAAGCTGGGCTATCGCCATATCAGCCTGGTCGGCCACGGCGCCTACGGTTTCACCTTTGCCGGCACCGCCGAGCCGGGAGAAGAATATGCCTTCAAGTTTTCGCGTATCACGCTGCCCGAAGCCATTCGGGAACGGCTGGCCGATGAGGCCTATATGCTGTCACAGATACAACACCCGCGGGTGCCTCGTTACATCACCTATCAGCGAGTAAAAAAACAGGGCATTCTGATGATGACCCGGGCCGAAGGGCGGGATCTTGAGCAGTACAGCCTGCAGCAAGGCCGTTTGCCGGCCCGTTTGCTGATCGATATCGCCGTCCAGTTGGCCGATATTCTGCAAGCCCTGCGTCAGCACCGAAAGGACGGGCAGCCCGCGCCTATCGTGCACGGTGATATCAAACCGTCCAATATCGTGTTTGATGCCGAAAGCGGCCACATCAGCCTGGTTGACTGGGGCTCGTCGGTATTCGCCCAGCTCGACCGGGAAGGGCAGTTTGTCTCTACCAACGTGATGCAGCTGATGTCGGCGGATCTGCAACACAGCAATGCCCGACTGGGCGATGTTTATTTCATCGGGCCCGAACAACGGGAAGGCGCTCAGTCCAGCCCGCGTTTCGACGAGCAGGGGGTTGCCGCTACTCTGTATGCGCTGGCATCGGGTCAGTCCTGCCGTTTTGGCAGCCACGCCATACCGGCGGTGAGTCTGGGATTGCCGAAGGAATTCGCGCTGATGCTGGATGGTCTGCTGGGCGAGGATGCCGGGATACGGCAGCGGGCGGGCGATCACTTTATTGAAGCCATGCCGAGGCTGAAACGACTGGTACTGCCCGAACTGCCACTGTTTGACGACAGCCCCCTGTTGCCGGTGTGGAGCAGCCCCGAGCGCCACGAGATGGACACGGTAGTGTATTCGTCACGCAAGTCGTTTTTGCGCGAGCACAGCGAAGAGGCCGATATCCATTACGTGGATGATGCCCAGCTGGATCGCTACTACAAAAACTACCTGGTGGGGATGGGCGAAACCGAAAAGGCCTTTGTGGCGGCGGTCAGCCGCCTGGGGCGCTATCCGGTGGTGGGCGGGCTGGCGTTGCACTGGCAGGAGGAGGGGCTGTATATCGACTCCAGCCTCAACCTCTACGATGAGGAGATGCGGCCCGCCTTTGCGCTGGCGGTCAACAACGTGGTGATGCTGGCGCGAAGCATCGATAAAGTGGGTTTGTTCAAGGCCTGCCTGTTCAACGCGCGCAATACCATTCATTTGAGCCGTAAAACGCCGGAACAGCCGTTCGTGCCATCGGCGGAGACGCATATTCCCTACCGACTGGCGGCCATTCCCAGTACCGATGATGCCAGCCGCCAGCATTCCTATTTTGAAGATGGCCGGGATCCGGACGAACAGCTGGTGTTGCCCGCCGCCATCATGGCGGTGATCGCCCGGCTGAACGAGATTCACCATACCGGCTGCATCATCTTCGAGGTAACACCGCTGTACATGAAGCTGCACAGCTACTATCGGCTGCTGGATACCACCGCCGAGCCGGAGTTTGCCGAGCTGCTGCGCAGAATAGTGACGCTGATACCGCAGATTGACGATCAGGGAGTCGGCGGTTTCATGAAGTTGCCGCACAAGAACACTCGGCTGTTCCGCCACCAGCCGGTGCAGCCAGTCTGCTTTTATCCGGCCAACCCCAGGGCCCAGGGTTGCCGGGACTGAACCAGCACAAAAGATTGCAACTCGGGATAAAAGCCGAGAAATGCCTGTTCCATGGCGCCGTAGTGTTGCGCCAGCAGTGGCGCGCATTGCGGCAGGGGCGTGGGGCGGCGAAAGCGACGATCGATACGGCCAATGGCGAGGGTAATGCCTGCCAGGCTTTGGTAGCTGGCCAGCAAGTTATGTTGTTTTATGCGTTCCACCAGGGTGACCATGGCCTCCGGCCAATGATTATCCGGCGCCAGTTGCCGGTGGCTGTAGGCGATGAACTCCTCCAGTGGCCAGTCATGGTAACGTGTCCAGTACCGGGCAAGAAAGTGGTCGAACATCATGTCCATGATGATGCCGCCATAGCGACGAAAGGGGCTGGGCAGGGCGCGTACGGCGCCGGCATGCAGAGGGTGGGCGTCGGTGAAACTGTCGATGTGTCGGTGCAGTCGAATACCCAGTTGCAGGGGAAAGGGCAATCGAGGGTCGATATTGCCCCGGGCATATTCGCCGAGCAGGGCGCCGGGCAGGCTGGTATTGCTGTAGTGAGCCAGATGCAGATGGGCCAGATAATTCACCGCGCTTCCTGCTCGTCTTCGTTTTCCTGAGTCATGGCTAAATCCAGATCGTCGTCATCAAAATCGTCAGGTGATTGTTCGGCCAGCTGTGCGTCCAGCACCTCCAGCAGATGGATGGCCACGGTAACAAAATCACTGTCGGTCACTATGCCCACCAGTTTGCCCTTGTCGACGACCGGCAAACACCCGTACTTGTATTTTTGCAGATAAAGGGCCGCTTCACGGATACCGGCGCGGGGGCTGACGGTAGTAACACCCTTTATCATGACTTCGCTCAGCTGGTGCTGCTGCAGAAAAGCGCCGTTTTTGCCTTTTTCCAGGCTCGATTCCTGCGCGGCCAGAATATCTCGCTGGCTTACCAGGCCCATCAGCTGATCTCCTTCCTGCACCGTCAGGTGGCGAATATGATGGCGCTGCATCAGGGTGCGGGCCTCGGCCAGGGTGGCCGACGGCGGCAGGCCGATGACGTTGCGTGACATAATTTCAGAGACGATCGCGGGCATCATCTTTCTCCTCTCTTTTATATCAAGATAGCTCAACCGGACGGCCGGGGAAGCGTAGCCTCCTGCGGCACCGGCATGGCCGGTCAGTAATGTCCATTATGCTCCAACCCCGGCCGAATTGCCTTGATCCCGTGGGGCGGCCTCACTAGACTAGCGCCCGTTATGACAAGAGGTAGTGTATGCTGGTCCGCGATTTTTCCTTTGAGCTTCCCGACGAACTGATAGCCCGCCATCCGATGCCGGAACGCTCCGCCAGTAGGCTGTTGCAGCTGAACGGTAACAGTGGTGACATCACCCATGGTCAGTTCGCCGAGATCCTGAATCTGGTGAGCCCCGGTGATCTGCTGGTGTTCAATAACACCCGGGTGATTCCGGCCCGTCTGTTTGGCCACAAGGCCAGCGGCGGCAAGCTGGAAGTGCTGGTCGAGCGGGTGCTGGACGACAAGCGGGTACTGGCGCATGTTCGAGCCTCCAAGGCGCCCAAGCCGGGCACCGCCCTGATCCTGGAACCGAACGTGCAGGCCACCATGCTGGCGCGCCACGACGCCCTGTTCGAGATCGAATTTCACGACGACAGACCGGTACTCGAGATCCTCGAAGCGGTCGGCCACATGCCGCTGCCGCCCTATATCGATCGGCCCGATACCGACGCCGACAAAGAGCGTTATCAGACCGTTTACAACGAAAAGCCCGGCGCCGTGGCCGCACCGACCGCCGGCCTGCACTTCGACCAGCCGCTGCTGGACGCGCTGACCGCCAAAGGTGCCGAGCTGGCCTTCGTTACTCTGCACGTGGGCGCCGGTACCTTTCAGCCGGTACGGGTCGAGCAGGTGCTCGATCACAAGATGCATGCCGAATATATCGAAGTACCGCCACAAGTGGTGGCACAGATTGAAGCCACTCGCGCCCGGGGCGGCCGAGTGATTGCCGTGGGCACCACCTCGGTACGTTCACTGGAAAGTGCGGCCCAGGCCACCATGGCCAAGGGCGAGCCGCTGGCGCCTTTTTACGGCGACACCGATATCTTTATCTACCCCGGCTATCGTTTTCAGCTGGTGGATGCCATGGTCACCAATTTCCATCTGCCCGAATCGACCCTGCTGATGCTGGTTAGCGCCTTTGCCGGCTACGATCACATCATTGAAGCCTACCGGCAGGCGGTGGCCGAGCGTTATCGTTTCTTCAGCTACGGTGACGCCATGTTTCTTACAAAAAAAGCAGTGACCGGAGTATAGGGGCTGTTCTCCTGACTCTGGATTTTAATCGTCTGACTTGTCGTGCTTAAGAGGAAACAGAGCTGCCTACTCCGACACGCTACAAGTACATCCATGTAAGCTCGCACATGCCATGGAGGGCATGTCATGAGCGGACATGGACGTGAAAGCGAGCCGGCGGAGTAGACCCTTTGCCCGATTTTTACATACAGACCAAATATCAATAAGGTCGGACTGTTTATCCGGCCAGTGAGGTAACTGATGAAGTTTGAACTGCAAACCACCGATGGCCGCGCTCGCCGTGGCCGCCTGATTTTCGACCGTGGCGTGGTGGAAACCCCGGCCTTCATGCCCGTGGGCACCTACGGCACCGTCAAGGGTATGACCCCGGAAGAAGTCGCCGACACCGGCGCCCAGATTCTGCTCGGCAACACCTTCCACCTCTGGGTTCGCCCGGGTCAGGAAGTAATGAAACTGCACGGCGATCTGCATGACTTCATGAACTGGCAGGGCCCCATTCTTACCGACTCCGGCGGTTTTCAGGTGTTCAGCCTCGGCGACATTCGCAAGATCACCGAAGAAGGCGTTCATTTCCGCAACCCGGTCAACGGCGACAAGATTTTCCTGTCACCCGAAGTGTCGATGGAAATCCAGTACGATCTGGGCTCCGACGTCGTGATGATCATGGACGAATGCACGCCTTACCCGGCAACCTGGGAAGAAGCCAAGAAATCGATGGAAATGTCTCTGCGCTGGGCCAAGCGCTCGCGCGACCATTTCGACAAGCAGGGTAACAAGAACGCCCTGTTCGGTATCATCCAGGGCGGCGTCTATGAAGACCTGCGCGATGAGTCGCTGGCCGGCCTGCTCGACATCGGTTTCGACGGCTATGCGGTCGGCGGCCTGGCGGTAGGCGAGCCCAAGCACGAAATGCACAAGGTGCTGGAGCATACCTGCCCGAAGATTCCGGCCGACAAGCCCCGTTACCTGATGGGCGTGGGCAAGCCGGAAGATCTGGTAGAAGGGGTACGCCGGGGCATCGACATGTTCGACTGCGTGATGCCGACCCGCAACGCCCGCAACGGCCATCTGTTTACCACCGAAGGGGTGGTGAAGATCCGTAACGCCAAGCACAAGACCGATACCGGCCCGCTGGATGCGGACTGCGATTGCTACACCTGCAAGAACTATTCGCGCTCTTATCTGCATCATCTGGACAAGTGCAACGAAATTCTGGGTGCGCGTTTAAACACCATTCATAATCTCAGATTCTATCAAAGAGTTATGGAAGGTTTACGTGGAGCCATAGAGCAGGGTAAATTAGACGACTTTGTAGCTGACTTCTATGCGCGCCTGGGTAAACCCGTGCCGCAATTGGGTCAGACTGCAGCTGAAGACGGCGAATAACGAACGGGTGAGGGAAGGCGCGGCCACATCGATATTGTTTGATGCCGGCGCTCCTTTGCTCACCAGTGTACTCATGCACTAACCGCTTTTAACCATCAATAACGAGGAACTGAAAAGAATGGATATTATCTCCAACGCTTACGCCCAGGACGGAGCCGCCGGTGGCGGTATGGAAATGATCATCATGCTGGTCGTATTCGGCCTGATCTTCTATTTCATGATTTTCCGTCCCCAGTCCAAGCGGGTCAAAGAGCACAAGAGCCTGATGTCTTCCCTGAGCAAGGGTGACGAAGTGCTGACCAACGGTGGCCTGGTAGGCAAGATTGCCAAGATCTCTGCCGAAAACGACTATGTATTGCTGAACCTGAGCGAGCAGAGCCAGGTTACTATCAAAAAGGACTTCATCACCGCCGTCCTGCCCAAGGGTTCTATCCAGTCCCTTTAATTCTCTGTCGAGGAGCACAGCGTGTTAAATCGATATCCGCTGTGGAAATACTTGATGGTGATCGCCGTGATCACCATCAGTTTTCTGTATGCAGCACCCAATCTATTTGGTGAAGACCCTGCGTTGCAGGTGTCGGGCTCCCGTGGCACTCAGGTTACCCCTGCCGTCCTGACTCAGGCTCAGCAGACCCTAAGCAAGGCCGGCATCGCGGTGAAAAGTGCCGCCTTGGCCGATGATCAGTTACTTATCCGCTTCCGCAATACCGACGACCAGCTCAAGGGCAAGGATCTGGTGGCGGAAGCCTTGGGTGATGGTTACATCACCGCCCTCAACCTGGCACCGTCGACGCCTTCCTGGCTGGAAGCCATCGGCGCCGGCCCGCTCAAACTTGGCCTCGATTTGCGTGGTGGCGTGCACTTCCTGATGGAAGTGGACATGGACGAAGCCCTGAGCCGGGTGCAGGAGCAAACGGTGCAGGACTTCCGTACCGACCTGCGCGAACAGCGCCTGCGTTATTCCGGTGTACTGGCCAAAGACGGTGGCACCCTGGTGGTATTCCGTGATGCGGACACCCGCGACAAGGCGCTCAGCCACCTGCGCGGCCGCTATCCGGGCCTGATGTTCTCCGAGCGCGATAATGGCGATAGCTTCGGATTGTTCGCAGAGATGAGCGAACAGCGGCTGAAGGAAGTGAAAGAATACGCCCTGCAGCAGAACATCACCATCATCCGCAATCGGGTCAACGAGCTGGGCGTGGCCGAGCCGCTGGTGCAGCGTCAGGGTGCCGAGCGCATCGTGGTGCAGCTGCCGGGTATTCAGGACACCGCCCGCGCCAAGGAAATTCTTGGTGCTACCGCAACCCTGGAATTCCGCCTGGTGGATGAAAATGCCGATGTGGCCGCCGCCAATGCGGGTCGGGTTCCGCCCAACAGCGAGCTGCTGCGTGACCGTGACGGTCGCCCGGTGGTGTTGCAAAAGCGCGTCATCCTGACCGGTGAGCATATCGTCGATGCCAGCTCCGGCATGGATGAATTCAGCCGTCCGCAGGTGAATATCAGCCTGGATGCCCCCGGTGGCAGCCGCATGGCCGATTTTACCAAGGATAACGTCGGCCGCCCCATGGCGACGGTGTTTACCGAGTACAAAACCGGTGATGAGCTGAATGAAGACGGCACTCGCCAGTTCCGCAAACAGCAGGAAGTGATCAACGTCGCCACCATTCAGTCGCGACTGGGCCGCAGTTTCCGTATCACCGGCATCGATTCCATGGCGGAAGCCCAGAATCTGGCGCTGTTGTTGCGGGCCGGCGCCCTGATTGCGCCCATCCAGATAGTGGAAGAGCGCACCATAGGCCCGAGCCTGGGCAAGCAGAACGTGGAAAATGGTCTGATGGCCATGGTCTACGGCATGCTGGCGGTGGTGTTGTTCATGACCATCTATTACCGCAAGTTCGGCCTGGTGGCCAATGCGGCGCTGCTGGCCAACCTGGTGATCATCATCGGGGTGATGTCGATGGTGCCGGGGGCAACCATGACGCTGCCGGGCATTGCCGGTATCGTGCTGACCATCGGTATGTCGGTGGATGCCAACGTGCTGATCTTCGAGCGCATCCGTGAGGAACTGCGTGACGGGCGCGGGGTGCAGCAGGCCATTCATATCGGCTATGACAAGGCGCTTGGCACCATTGCCGATGCCAACATCACCACGCTGATCACCGCCATCATCCTGTTTGCGGTTGGCACCGGCCCCATCAAGGGCTTCGCCGTAACGCTGATGATCGGTATTCTCGCCTCCATGTTTACCGCCATCGTCGGTACCCGGGCCCTGGTTAACCTGCTCTGGGGCGGCAAGCGTCTCAGCAAACTGTCGATATGAGGAAATAACCGATGTTTGAGATCCTCAAAACCCGGGCGCCCATTCGCTTCATGCACTACTCAAAGGCGGCGACTGCATTGTCGCTGGCCTTGATAGCGCTGTGCTTTTTCAGCCTCTTCACCAAGGGGCTGAACTGGGGCCTGGACTTCACCGGTGGTACCGTGGTCGAAGCCGCTTTCGAGCAAGCGGTCGAGCTGGATGAAGTGCGTAACAGCCTGCAACAGGTCGGCTTGCCGGGTGCCACCGTGCAGAACTTCGGTACCAGCCGGGATGTGTTGATTCGACTGGCGCCGCAGGAAGGCGTGGATGTGCAGCAGCAGGGCGAGTCGGTGATGGCTGCCATGGCGCAGGTGTCTGAATCCGTCGAGATGAAGCGGCTGGAGTTTGTCGGCCCCGCCATCGGTGCCGAGCTGGCCGAGCAGGGTGGCCTGGCCATTCTGGTCGCCTTGCTCTGTATCCTGATGTATGTCGGCATGCGTTTCGAGTGGCGCCTGGCCTCCGGTGCTGTGCTGTCGCTGGCCCACGATGTGATCATTACGCTGGGCGTGTTCTCCTGGATGCAAATCGAGGTGGATCTGACCATAGTGGCAGCCTTGCTGACGGTAGTGGGCTACTCGCTCAACGACACCATAGTGGTGTTCGACCGGGTGCGTGAAAACTTTCGGCGGGTACGCAATACCACTACCGCCGAGGTGTTTAACGAGGCCATTACCGAAACCCTGAGCCGAACCCTGATCACCTCGGCCACCACGCTGGTGGTGGTGGTGGCGCTGTTCCTCAAGGGCGGGGCGCTGATCCACGGTTTTGCCACCGCGCTTCTGCTGGGCATCGGCTTTGGTACCTACTCTTCCATCTATATCGCCAGTGCCTGGGCCATGTTGCTCGGGGTACAACGGGAGCATATGCTGCCGCCACAGGTGGAGAAGGAAGGGGCGGATCAAGAGCCATTAGCCTAACAGCATGAAATTAAAGGGGCCCACCGGGCCCCTTTTTATTGTGAAATGCATTTGCAACATGACAAACGTCGTGGAGCTGCATAACATGTGCTCATAATAAGACAAGTTCGGAGCCGTCTTGAACGACAGATTATTGCTTGCTCCCTTGGCGCTTCTGGGCCTGGTGCTGGTTGGCTGCAGCGCACCCCGGGTGGTCACTCCCACCCTGGTGCTGCCGGTACCCATGCAGGTTTCCTATGAAAGCGAGCTGGGGATTGCCCGCCTGGGGCAGATGCTGAATTCACCGGGGATGACGCCGGAGCAACGTGCCGAGCTGTTTTTTCAGCGCGGTGTGGTATTCGACAGGGTCGGTCTGCGGGCCATGGCCCGGCTGGACTTTAACCGCGCCCTGCGGGAAAGACCCGATTTTGCCGATGCCTACAACCTCAACGGTGTCTATCTGACGCAGAATCAGGAGTTCGACGAAGCCTATGAAGCCTTCGACTCGGCCCTGGAGCTGGCACCGGAATACGCCTATGCCAACCTCAACCGGGGTATTGCGCTGTATTACGGCGGCCGGCCCACGCTGGCGGCTCGGGATCTGAAAACCTTCCTCGATGAAGACCCCGCCGATCCGTACCGGCTGCTGTGGTGGTATCTGGCGCTGGAGCAGACGGATCACGACGCGGCGATTGACGCGTTACGCACCCATCAGCAGATGTATGGTTCCGACGAATGGGCCTGGGATATCGTCAATGTCTATCTGGGGTCGATAAGCGATGAACAGTTGCTCAGCCGTATTTCGGAAGAAAGCGAGGATAACCAGGAGCTGGCCGAACGGCTGTGCGAAGCCTATTTCTATCTGGCCAAGCAGGCCCAGCGCAACGAGCAGCCGGAGCAGGCCATGGTGTATTTCAAGCTGGCACTGGCGACCAACATCTACGACTTTGTCGAGCACCGCTATTCACTGCTGGAGCTGGATCTCATCGGTGAGCAAGCCCGGCTGAAACGCTGAGCAGGCGTGAGCTTGCTCCCGTGTTATTACTGCGCCATGTTTGCCGGTGACGGCAGCCATTCCATGCCCGGCAACTGGTTCCAGTAGCCATTGCAGTAGCGGGAGTTCAGCGGGTAGCGTTCCGGCCGGCGTTGCTGCTGCTCAAAACGACCAATCCATTGCAGACATTCCCGGCTGTGGGCGCTGATGCGTACCGCATCCACCCAGTCGGTCATGGTCGGCACCTCGTTGATCAGGTTATAGCAATAGCCTGACTGGGTCTGAATGCCATTGAGGTTAAAGGCCGCTTGTCCTTCCCGGGTCAATGCCTGACGGCCGCAGGGGTCATTAATACAGACCAGCTCGCAGTCATCCTTGAGCCTATCTTCGGCCCGGGCGGTAAAACAGCGGGCAGAATAGGCCAGCGGCAGGTAACCATAGCCGAACACTTCCAGCCTGAAGCGCTCCCTTATGCCATCCTCTTCGGCTGCCCGATGAATGCCCAGCAGCCAGTCCCGCGATAGTTCGACCGGTGGCACCCAGGTGGTCATGCCCTTGTTCAGCAGCAGACGCAGGGTATCCAGGTTGTAGACGTTGAGCGCCGGGCCCGCGACAAAGGGCAAGCCATGCTCATGTGCCAGCTGAACCGCACCCAGATCATTGGCTTCGATGGTCAGCTCACCATTATCACACAGTTTCTTGATGGCCAGCAGCTCGGCCGGTGACTGGATCAGCGCCAGGGTGGAGTACACCACCTCCTTGCCCGCCCGCTGTAATTCCCGGCCCAGGGCCAGCCAGTCGCCGGATTTGAATTTACGGCGCTTGGGACAGACGGTTTCTCCCAGGTAAATACGCTGGCAGGGCTGGCTTAGGGCCTGCCGATAAAATGATTCCAGCTCGGCGGCGGGCCAGAAAAACAGCATGGGCCCGAGATGAATATGCATGATGTCTCCTATTGCCATTTACGATGGTAGGCACCCAGGGTGGTCTGGCTGCCTTCGGACAGGGTGGCGAGCTGCTCATGCCAGGCCGCCTTGACTGTGTAGCCGTCGGGGTTGGCCAGATAGCTGTCCAGCGCCTGACGCCATACTCGAGTGACCTGGGTGGTATAGGCCGGGCTGCGCTGGCGTCCTTCTATCTTGACCGACTTGATGCCAAGCTTGGCCAGATCGGGGATCAGACTCAGGGTGTTCAGGCTGGTGGGCTCTTCCAGGGTGTGATATTGCTTGCCGTCCACCTCGAAACGGCCCTTGCACAGGGTGGGGTAGCCGGCCTGCTCGTCAGGGCCGAAACTGTCGATCAACACCCCGTTGAGACGAGACTCGAGCTTTTCCCCCTTTTCTTCCCAGCGTACATAACGGGCCGGTGAACAGGCGCCCACCGTATTGGGGCTTTCTCCGGTCAGGTAGGAAGAGAGATAACAGCGACCTTCCGCCATGATGCACAGGCTGCCGAAGGCAAACACTTCCAGCTCGGCGTCCGTTTCTCTGGCGATCTGGCGCACCTGCTGGATAGACAGTACCCGAGGCAACACCACGCGTTTGACGCCGTAATTCTGTTGAAAAAAGCGGATGGCGGCGACATTGGTCGCACTGGCCTGTACCGACAGGTGCAGCTCGGCGGCAGGGTACTGCCTGGCGGCATAGGCGAGTACGGCAGGGTCGGCAATGATCAGCGCATCGGCCCCCAGGACCATGGCCTGATCTACCGCGCCCTGCCAGATCCGCTCCTTGTCCTGATGGGCGAAGGTATTGATGGCGACATGCAGCTTACGTTTGTGCCGCCTCAGGTAATCCACACCGTCTCGCAGATCCCGTTCGCTGAAGTTCAGTCCGGCAAAATGGCGGGCATTGGTCTGATCTTTAAAACCGATGTAAACCGCATCGGCACCCTGGTCGACGGCGGCTTTCAGGGCCGGCAGGCTGCCGGCGGGGCATAGTAGTTCCATCTTGTTCACTCCGGGTCAGAAGCGGGCAGTCTAGAGAGGAACGGATAACGAGTATTTGATTTGAGACAAAAAGGTGGATTTGATTTATCGCAGCACTCTTGCGATGGCTTTGTGCTGCAATGGCGGCTTCATTGAAGAGGAATCATCTATGTTGTCGCTTGTTTGTCGAGATATTTGCCAGCACGCTCCGTCGCTGTTGAAAATTCCCCTGCGTCGTCTGCCTCATCGCCTGCAAGGGCCGCTGCATGAGCAGTTGCTTAACCGGGTACTGGCCGAACCATTGCAACGCGGTCGGCTGGACTTTCTGAACGGTGCCCGGTTACAGGTGCTGGTGCCGGATCTGGATTATCGGCTCACTCTGACCCTGGAGCAGGGGCGTTTGCGCAGCCTGGCCACACACGAGGCCGATGTGATTATTCGAAGCGAATTGCAGGATTTGATCCGTCTCAGTACCGGAGAGCAGGATCCGGACACGCTGTTTTTTCGGCGTCGCCTACTGATTACCGGTGACACCGAGCTGGGTCTGGCATGCAAGAATATGCTGGATAGTCTGGACCCGGCTGCTCAGCCGGCCTGGTTTCGCCGCCTGCTGGGACTGATGTCTTCCGTGGTGCGCCAGGCCGATATGGCGGTGCAGACAAAAGCCGGACGAGGTGAGGATAACACCTGAATCCGGACGGTGGCTGTGCTAATATCCTGCGCCTTAAGCACCCTTGGATCTCATGAATATGCTTGAGCAAATTCGCGTTGTGTTGGTCAATACCTCACATACCGGCAATATAGGCTCTGCCGCCCGCGCCATGAAAACCATGGGGTTGGGCGAGTTGTGGCTGGTCGATCCGGTCAGCTCTCCGGACAGTCAGGCCGTTTCCCTTGCCGCCGGCGCCAGTGACGTACTGGGCCGAGCCCGCATCGTGCCGACGCTGGCCGAGGCCGTGGCCGACTGTGGTCTGGTCATCGGTGCCAGCGCCCGTTCGCGCACCTTGTCCTGGCCCATGCTGGATGCCCGGGAAGCGGGCGAAAAAGCCATG
>JAAEZO010000165.1 GCA_018222825.1 Gammaproteobacteria bacterium | reverse complement strand
ATGATAGTGTGGCAGCTGCCATGTGAAAGTAGGTCACTGCCAGGCACCCAATTTAGTCCCGTACTATCAAGCTTTGCGGAGTGGTAGTTCAGTTGGTTAGAATACCGGCCTGTCACGCCGGGGGTCGCGGGTTCGAGTCCCGTCCACTCCGCCATTATTTAAAACCCCAGCAGCAATGCTGGGTTTTTTTCGTTGTGGCTTAGTAGAGCGACTGGGTGTTGCTGACGCCGAGTTTAAGCATGATCCATTTGCTATGTTATCAATAGAAAAGCCCTGACGTCACCGTCAGGGCTTTTTTGTGCCTCCTTGTCACCACTCATAACGACAAGGAGGCAGATATCAGCTTAACCGATTTAAAAGTAACTGTATTTCGCCAAAGCGCTGCTGCTCCAGCTGACCAAACCCGAGCCTTTTTCTGGCTTTCAGGCGGTTGAGCAGCGGAGTAGATATACCGCACAAGAAGCAGGCGAGGGTATGGTTACTCAAGCGCTGCTCACTGTCGGCCTGTAACGCCTGACACCAGTGCTGCAACTGCTCGTCAGTAGGCAGTGCAGGGCGACTGGGAACAGGCAGTTGTGCTGGCTGGCCGGTGCAGACGGAACAATGACCACAGCGTTCCGGCGCCTGATGATCGGCAAAGTAGCCGGCAAGTCGATGACTCAAGCAACGATCACTTTCGAAGAAGCCGATCATTTCCGCAAGGCGGGTGATTTCGCTTTTTTCTTTCTGCTGAAACAGTTCGTGGAGTCGAGCCGTTTCGGCTGGTAAATCGATGTTCTGCTGTAGCACTCGATAGACTTCGATCATCTGTTTGCTTTCCAGGCTGATCCAGCCTTGCTGGTGCAGATAATCGAGTGCAGTGATCGCCCGTTTTCTTTCGCCCCCATACTGCTGCCAGATGGCATCAAAATCGACCTGGCACCAGCTTCTGGCCAGGGGGGAGCCATTGAAAACAGCAGTGAGAAAGGCTCGACGATCGGGGTTGAAGCTGCTGAGGATCTCTTCTTTAGATCTGATGAACTTGAAGCGATAATCGGCAAAATAGCTGTATTGCGGTTCTATAGTACGGTTAAGTTCCAGGTAGACCAGCAGTGTTTTCAGTGGCAACAGCCGAATATTGGTGCTGTTAGACAGCCGCAGTGGCATCAGCTCCCACTGTTCTCCTGCTTGCTGCAGTTCATTCAGCAGGCTCGTAATGGCCTCCGGTTCGGGCGTATCGCCGTAGACGAAGTTTTCCAGCACGTTCAACCCGCTCTGGTTGCCGAGCAGTATGCAGCGCGATGGCTGGCCATCTCGCCCTGCGCGACCGATTTCCTGACTGTAGTTTTCGATGGATTTAGGCAGATCGTAATGGATCACTCGACGAATATCGGCCTTGTCCACCCCCATACCAAAGGCGATGGTGGCGACAATGCAGGGCACGCTGCCTGCCATAAATGCCTGCTGTAGCTGACGACGGCGATCCTGATCCATGCCCGCATGGTACGCTTGGGCCGCAATGCCGGCCGCGACGAGTCGTTCGGCTACGCGCTCGGCGGTGTGCTGCAGAGTGACATAAACGATGCTGGGCAAGGTCGGATCTTCGCGCAGCTGTTCGATCAGGGCGGGCATTTTTTCTGCTTCACTGACCGGGATGACCTCAATATGCAGGTTGGGCCGGTAAAAGCCGGTGATCACCACGTTTTCCCGCAACAAGCCGAATTTTTGCTGCATGTCATCGATTACATTCGGGGTGGCGGTCGCGGTCAGCAACAACACCTGGGGAATATTGAGCTGCCGGCAATAATCCGGCAGCTTGAGGTAGTCGGGGCGAAAGTTGTGACCCCATTCGGAAATACAGTGCGCCTCATCCACTACCAGCAACGAAATCGGTATCTGGCCGATAAACTGGCGAAAGCGCTCGTTCTTCAGTCGTTCGACGGAGATCATCAGGACCTTGATACGACCCTCGCGCACTTCCTGCATGATACGGCGGCTTTCTTCCCAGCTCTGGGTGGAATCGATGCTGGCGGCGGGAATATTCATCCGCTGCAAAAAGGCCAGTTGATCCTGCATCAACGCCAGCAAGGGAGATATCACCAGGGTCAGCTGAGGCAACAGCAGCGCGGGTAGCTGGTAACAGAGTGATTTGCCGGAGCCGGTCGGAAAAATCGCCGCCGCCGAGTGCCCGGCCATCAGGGTGTCGATCACCTGTTTCTGGCCGGGGCGAAGCGAAGAAAAGCCGAAGTGTTGTTGCAGGGTGTTGAGCAGGGTCATGAAGTTAAAGCCTTGGAATTCCGATGCACACAGCTTGGCGTGCGCTACCGGCTTTGGCAACCGAAAACGCGGGTTGTGAACAGAGAGGGAAAAAGACTGAGGTGTGAAGGATGATACAGCTAAATCAGCAGCCCACAGGGGGGCTGCTGATGGTTTATCGCCGATGGCTTGCCGTTGTTATATGGTCATAAAGTCCTGGTGGAACGACTTTTCGCAGTAGTTGCAGCGAAAACGAACTTGGCCGGCCACGGCGCGCACCTTGAACTTGCTGGTCACCGGTTCGTTATGGCTGATACAGTTGGAGTTGGGGCAGGAGAATACCCCTTCTACCCGCTCGGGCAGTTGCAACTGCAACTTCTTCACCACTTCGAAGTCTTCGATCAGGTTAACGGTGGCATCGGGTGCAAACAGTGCCAGCTGGTTGGCCTGAGCGGGAGTCAGGCGGGTATTTTCCACCTTGATGATGTCTTTGGCACCCAGCTCCTTTGACGGCAGGTTCAGGCCCACGGTGATCTTCTCGTGAGTCTGCACCAGGCCGAACAGTTGCAGGATCTTGATGCCCTGACCGGCGGGAATGTGATCGATCACGGTGCCGTTGTGAATGGCTTCGACTTGCAATTGGCTCTTGTTCATCATCTCTCTCACAGGCTCTCGTTCAGCACCAGGGCAAGCAGGGCCTGGCGGGCATAGACGCCGTTTTCCGCCTGCTCGAAGTAATAGGCATAGGGAGTGTCATCCACCTCGGCGGAGATTTCATCAATCCGGGGCAGAGGATGCAGCACCTTGAGGCTGTCTTTGGCACCTTCCAGCACGTCAGGGGTCAGCACGTATCTGGATGCCACATGCACGTATTCGGTTTCGTCGAAGCGTTCTTTCTGCACTCGGGTCATGTACAGAATATCCAGCTCGTCCATCACCTCTTCCATGCTGTCGCGGAACTCGAAATTGATGCCTTTTTCGGTCAGTTCGTCACACAGGTAATCGGGCATGGCCAGCGCCTGAGGCGCGATAAAGTAGAACTTGCAGCCGAACAGGCTCAGCGCCTGGGTCAGCGAATGCACGGTGCGGCCGTATTTCAGGTCACCAACAAAGGCGACCGTCAGTCCCTGCAGGGTGCCCTGGGTTTCGTAGATGGTGAACAAATCCAGCAGCGTCTGGGTTGGGTGCTGGTTGGAGCCATCACCGGCGTTGATCACCGGCACCGAAGAAAACTCGGCGGCCAGCCGTGCGGCCCCTTCCTGCGGGTGGCGCATCACAAAGGCGTCACTGTAGGAGCTGATGATCTTCACCGAGTCGGCCAGGGTCTCCCCTTTTTTGGCCAGCGAGGTGCTGCCGCTGTCGGAAAAGCCGATAACGGCACCACCCAGGCGATGGATGGCGGTTTCAAACGACAGGCGGGTTCGAGTTGAAGCTTCGAAGAAACAGCTGGCCACGACCTTATGCTTGAGCAAGTCGGGACGAGGATGGGTCTTGAGCATCACGGCGGTGTCGATGATCAGTTCCAGCTCGGCACGGGTGAAGTCGGATATGGAGATTACATGCTTTTGATATAGGGGATTTGCCATCAGCAACGCTCTTTAAGGTGTAAAGTGAAGACCATAAAAAAGCCCCTGCAGGGGGCCATTAGAGCTAAATGATTGCAAGCGCCGCCGTTTTCACGACGTACGGGCGTAACACCAGCCAGATGTTCGGGTACAGAAAGATGCATTTATTTCATTTACTCCGGGCACTTGCAAACGGTGCAGATTATAGAGAAATGCATGCTCAAAGCAAAATATGACGAGTGATTGTGCTAATGCGGCGAAAATACAAGCGAACGAACCAGTACCCGCTAAAAAGCGCTTTACCTTTAAAAACCGATCGTTATAATTCGTTCGCATTGCAGGGGCGTAGTTCCAATTGGTAGAACAGCGGTCTCCAAAACCGACGGTTGGGGGTTCGAATCCCTCCGCCCCTGCCAACTTCTTCCCAAAGAGCCAGCTTAATCGCTGGCTTTTTGCGTTATGGAGTATCTATGACGCCGTTACAATCGCAACTCTGGCAATTGCTGAAACTGCCTGCCTGGCGCTGTGTTCACCCGGAACGATTACCCCATGCGCCTGCACCCTCTGTTGATGCGGCAGAAGTACTGCTGGTGACCGGGCAGGGCAAGCTGTTGCCCCCTTTCCTTAGGCAGGACTTGATGCAGGCGCTGTCGCTGAATGAAACACAGCTGCAGGTAATGGATGAAGCCGCCTGGCTGGCGGCCGGCATGCCATCGGCCAAGGTGCTGCTGGGGCTGAACCTGACCGGCGATAGCACCCCTTTCAACTGGCATGACGCTCTGCCACTGACGCCCGCCAAAAAACGCGAACTCTGGAGCCGGCTATGTCACCTCTGTTTCGCCCACTGAGTGCCGACCATCTCGATGCCATGCTGGCGGTAGAGCAGGCGGCCCATACGCATCCCTGGAGCCGCAACCTGCTGGCCGACAGTTTTGGCGAGCGTTACTTTACCGGTTCGCTCTGGCTTTCAGCATCGCAGCGGCAAGAGCCGGAACAGCTGCTCGGCTACTTTATTGCCGATCGTATTCTCGATGAAAGTACCCTGATGAACATCTGCGTGTCTCCCGCCTGGCAAGGGCAGGGACTGGGTCGCCAGTTGATGGCGCATTACCTGCGCCTGTGTGAGCAGCAGGGCCTCACTCAGCTGTGGCTGGAGGTCAGGTCGTCCAATACCTCGGCACAGGCGCTGTATCAGTCTTGTGGCTATGCGGAGTGCGGTCGCCGCCGGCACTATTATCGAACCGATACCGGTTTTGAAGATGCGGTGTTGATGAATCAAGTGCTGATGAACAAATAGCCGGCGGCTCCTATACTCAAGGGCAGACACTCTGTTCTACAAGGATGAAGAATGCGAGGCCCATGGATTTGCCTGCTGAGTACCTTCTTGCTGTGGCCACTCTGGTCACACGCCACCATCTACCGCTATCAGGATGCCAGCGGGGGCGTGCACTACACAGATAACCGGCTGAATACCGTCAAACACTCGACCACACGCTGGCAGCAGGATGCGGTTAATCGCGACGCCGTGCTGGTGCGGGTGGTGGAAA
>JAAEZO010000164.1 GCA_018222825.1 Gammaproteobacteria bacterium | reverse complement strand
TATCCCATCAGCAAGGCCAGCGGAGGGCCGGGCCCCAAGCTGCGGGAAGGGGACAAGCAGGTGCCCGAAGGTATTTATCGCATTACCCAGCTTAATCCCAACAGCCGGTTTCACCTGTCGATGCGGCTGAACTATCCCAACTCTTATGATCTGATGCGGGCCGCCAAAGAAGGCCGTACCAATCCGGGTGGCGATATCTACATTCATGGCAAGGCGCAGTCGACCGGCTGTCTGGCCGTCGGCGACATCGCAGTAGAAGAACTCTTTGTGCTGGTCAATACCGTGGGCACCGAGCAGGCATCGGTGGTGATTGCCCCGCACGATCCGCGTCGCCAGCCACTGAACGGTTTTGCATCCAACCTGCCCCTGTGGGCGGTGGAGCTCTATGCGAATATTTCTCGCGAGTTTGCCAAATACCCCAAAGGCGATATCTGAGTTGCCAGCTTGTCTGGCGACAAATGTATCAACCGTCCTTGAGCGCCTTGAGTCGAGCATAAACAGTAGTTCGGCTCAGGTTTAACTGTCTTGCCGCGGCGCTGACATTGCCGTTACATTCCTTCAATGTTCGCTCGATCAGCTGATCGCCGGCAGATTTTAAATCCTTTGTGTGGCCGAAGGCCGGGCTGTCGCATCTCGGCAGTTCGGGCAGATGCTCCAGATCTATCCTGTTGCCCTCGGCCAGCACCAGGGCCACCTCCAGCAGTTGCTTCAACTGGCGGATATTGCCCGGCCAGGCGTATGCCTTCAGTGTCTGCAGCGCCGTTTCATCCAGAACGACCGCTCCCAACCTTGACTCACCCGCAACCGTTTCTTCCGAAAAAGGGGCGTCTTGTTGTAGCTCGTTCAGCAAGGTCTTGATTAACCGGTTGAAATCTTCAGTGCTGTATTCCCGCAGCGGCGGCAAAGTCAGCTTGAACCCCTTTATTCGAAAATACAGATCCTGGCGAAACTCGCCTTGCTCGACCATGGCGGCCAGGTCTCGGTGACTGGCGGCAATCAGCTGAAAGTCCACCGGCTCCGGCACATGGCTGCCGAGCGGCGTCACGGTTTTTTCCTGCAACACTCGCAGCAAACGGGTTTGTGCCGCCAGCGGCAGCTCGCCAATTTCATCCAGAAACAGAATACCGCCATGGGCGGCACGAACATAACCGGGCCGGCCCTGCTTGTTGCCACCGGTAAAGGCACCGCCGACATAGCCGAACAGTTCGGCTTCCAGCAAGTCGGTGGGCAGGGCACCGCAGTTCACCGCCACCAGCGGGCCGTCGGCCCGCTGGCTGGCCCGGTGCAGGCGGCGCACCAGATGATCCTTGCCGGTACCGGTTTCGCCCTGTACCAGCAGCGGTATCTGGCGGGCCATCAGCTTGAGCGCGGTCACTTCATGGGGAACAGCAGACGTTGCCTGCGGCGAGGGTTTGGCGGTGGCGACCGACGGGCTTCGGGATTGGCGGCTGAGCAACGCCATGCCCTGACCCAGCGGCGTCAACTCGCCCTGTTTCAGCTCGCTTAACATGGTGGGAATGTCCAGCTCCTGCAGCCAGTTGCGCGCACTGCGATTGGCGCCCAGCAGCTTGCCGTCTTCACGCAGGGCAATAATGCCGGACCAGGGCTGTTGCAGGCTGCCGGCGTCGGGCGCCAGGTTCAGGATCCAGTGGGTGTCCTGCTGGTTTACCACCAACGCATTTTCTACCGCTTGCGCCATCAGTCGGGCGGTAAGCAGCATGTCCTGGCTGTGCTCGCCCATTTCGCTCGAGATATCGATGACGCCCAGCAGCTCGCCATTGGGCGACAGCACCGGGCTGGCGCTGCAACTGATGCCATGATTGGCGGCTAGAAAATGCTGCTGTCCCAGTATGCAGATTTCCTTTTGTTCACTGAGAGCGGTGCCGATGGCATTGGTGCCCACGCTTTGCTCGTGCCAGCTGGCACCGTTGGCCAGTGCCATCTTCTGGGCCTTGTTGCCGAAGTAGGGATCACCGGCGCTAAACAGGATGGTGCCTTCGGCGTCGGCAAACATCAGTCGGCAGCGACGGCCCTGCTGCAACTGCTCGAACAGCGGCAGGCTGCTGTTGAGATAGCGTAATAGCTGCGCATGCTGCTGCTTTCTTTGGTGCAAGTCAGGCCGAAGCAGACAAAGGCGATCCACCCGGCTGTGCTGGTTCAAACCATAGTCCCGGCTGCGTTGCCACGAACGTTCCAGTAAATACGGATCCTGAGGCTGATTAAGCATCATCGTTGTACTTATCGTTGTAGTCATGGTTACACCTGTTAAGAAACTGAACACCTGTACAGAACACCCTGTTCCGTATTCGAACACTCTGGCGGCCAGCGAAGGGCTATGGATTCATTAGAGTAGCCTGCCGTTGCCGTTAATGTAACGGATTTGTAACTTTGTTGCGCCGTTCTGCTACAACTGGCATCGACTTTGCAATTTACATCTCACAGGTAAGCATCGGACAAGCACAGTCCGGTATCAACCTTAGAGATCCCTTTATCAGCAAGGAGAGCAGCATGATATATCAGCAACCAGGCCAGGCCGGTGCCGTGGTCAACTTCAAGTCCCGCTATCAGAACTTTATCGGTGGTGAATGGCGCGAGCCGGTCAATGGCCGTTATATGGAAAACGTGTCGCCGGTGAACGGGGCGGTATTCTGCGAGGTGCCGCGTTCCGACGCCAAGGATGTGGATCTGGCGGTGCAGGCAGCACAGCAGGCCTTTGTGAGCTGGAGCAAAACCGCGGTGGCCGATCGGGCCAACGTAATGCTGCGCATCGCCGATCGTATCGAGCAGAATATCGAGATGCTGGCGGTGGCCGAGACCTGGGATAACGGCAAGGCGGTACGCGAGACCCTGGCCGCCGATATTCCGCTGGTGGTGGATCATTTCCGTTATTTTGCCGGTGCCATTCGGGCACAGGAAGGCAGCGCCGCCGAGTTGAATGCCACCACCGCCGCCTACCATTTTCAGGAGCCGGTGGGCGTGGTCGGGCAGATCATTCCCTGGAATTTCCCGTTGCTGATGGCGGCCTGGAAGCTGGCGCCGGTACTGGCTTCGGGCTGCTGTACCGTGCTCAAGCCCGCCGAGCAGACTCCGGCCTCGATTCTGGTGCTGATGGAGCTGATCGGTGATCTGTTGCCGCCGGGCGTGATCAACGTGGTGAACGGGGTCGGTCAGGAAGCCGGCGAGGCGATACTGCGCCATCCGGGCATTGCCAAGCTGGCCTTTACCGGCTCGACCCCGGTGGGCCAGCATGTGCTGAAGGCGGCGGCCGAGCGGTTGATCCCCTCTACCGTCGAGCTGGGCGGCAAGTCGCCCAACATCTTCTTCGAAGACGTGCTGCGCCATGAGCCGGAGTTTGTCGACAAGTGTATCGAAGGCATGCTGCTCACCTTCTTCAATCAGGGTGAAGTCTGTACCTGTCCGTCCCGGGCGCTGGTGCAGGAAAGCATCTATGACGAGTTCATGGAGCGGGTACTGGTGCGTGGCCGTCAAATCAAGCAGGGCAACCCGCTGGATACCGAGACCCAGGTTGGCGCCCAGGCCTCTCGCGAGCAGTTCGACAAGATCCTCAGTTACATGGAAATTGGCCGCAACGAAGGCGCCACCATGTTGCTGGGCGGTCAGGCCAACCAGATCAGCGGTCTGGAAAACGGCTACTACATTCAGCCGACCATTTTCCAGGGCAACAACAGAATGCGGGTGTTCCAGGAAGAAATCTTCGGCCCGGCGGTGGGGGTGACCACCTTCAAGGACGAAGCAGAAGCGCTGGCCATTGCCAACGACACCGAATTTGGCCTGGGGGCCGGACTCTGGACCCGGGATACCAATCGTGCCTACCGCATGGCCCGGGGTATTCAGGCCGGGCGCATCTGGATGAACTGCTACCACGCCTATCCGGCCCATGCCGCCTTTGGCGGTTACAAGAAATCGGGTATCGGTCGTGAAACCCACAAGATGATGCTGGATCACTATCAGCTGACCAAGTGCATGCTGGTGAGCTACGACAGTAATCCGCTCGGTTTCTTCTGATCGGCACCGAAGCATGATCTGGAGTAATACCCTGTAGAGACAGTGCCGGTAAAGTCTGGTTGGGACTTACATGGCACTGCTTGAAGGACGCTGTTCAGACACAGCGCCTGACGCTTTTTCTTAGCATGAATAAGGAAGATAACAATATGAGCACAGCAACTTTTTATATGCCTTCGGTTAACGTAATCGGCGCCGGTGCCGTGGATCAGGCAGTAGCCGAACTCAGTCAATCCGGCTACCGCCATGCGCTGATCGTGACCGACAAGCCGCTGGTCGAGCTGGGTTATGCCGGTCAGCTGCAGCAGGCGCTGGCCAAACAGGATATTCAGGCCAGCATCTTCGATCAGGTGCAGGCTAACCCCACCACCGGCAACGTGGAAGCGGGCCTGGCCCTGTTGCGTCAACAGCATTGTGACCTGGTGATTTCACTCGGTGGCGGCTCGCCTCATGACTGTGCCAAGGGTATTGCGCTGGTGGCCAGCAACGGCGGCGATATTCGTGATTACGAGGGCGTCGACAAGTCGGCCAAGCCGCAATTGCCGCTGGTGGCCATCAACACCACCGCCGGTACCGCATCGGAAATTACCCGCTTCTGCATCATTACCGATGAAAACACCCACATCAAGATGGCTATCGTCGACAAGCATGTGACGCCCATCATGTCGGTGAACGATCCCGAGCTGATGAAGAAGATGCCCAAGTCGCTGACCGCCGCCACCGGCATGGATGCGCTGACTCACGCGGTCGAAGCCTATGTGTCTACCGCCGCCAACCCCATCACCGATACCTGCGCACTGAAGGCGGTGACGCTTATTGGTGAAAACCTGGCGCAGGCCGTGGCCGACGGCACGGATATGGCAGCCCGCAACCAGATGGCTTACGCCCAGTTGCTGGCGGGCATGGCATTCAACAACGCCTCGCTGGGTTATGTGCACGCCATGGCGCACCAGTTGGGCGGCTTCTACGACTTGCCCCACGGCGTCTGTAACGCCATTCTGCTGCCCCATGTGCAGCGTTTCAACAGCCAGGCGGCCAGTGCCCGTCTGACCGATATTGCCGCGGCTCTGGGGCAGGATGTGCAGGGGTTGAGCCATGAACAGGGCGCCGCTCGTTGTATCGAGGCGATTGTGGCGCTGGCGGAGCAGGTGGGTATTCCTTCCGGCCTGGCCGGTCTGGGCGTAAAAGAAGAAGACTTCGAAACCCTGGCCAGCAACGCCATGAAAGACGCCTGTGGCCTGACCAACCCGATACAGCCAAGTTTTGAGGAAGTGGTTGCCATCTTCAAGGCGGCCTATTAATCCTCTTCAGCCCCGCCATTCGGCGGGG
>JAAEZO010000163.1 GCA_018222825.1 Gammaproteobacteria bacterium | reverse complement strand
CGCTGGCAGCAGGATGCGGTTAATCGCGACGCCGTGCTGGTGCGGGTGGTGGAAAAGAAAGACGGCCACTACTTCTTTGCCCTGAATCGCCTGCCTACCCAAACCCAACTGACCCTGCGCTTTTCCGGCATGCAGAATGTGGCCATTCCCGACACCATGCAGCAGATGATCAGTCTGCCACCCAGAGAAGAAAGGTTTGTCGGCAAGCTGACCGCCAGACGAGCCGGCAGCTGGCGTTATGACTACGGTTTTGCCTACAGTAACTCGGCACTGCGGCCCGCGGCCAGTGCACGGCAGGTGCAGAAAATTGCCGGCTCTACTCTCATTCGCTCGGCTCCCGCCTCTCGTCAGTCATCATTACCGCCTTCTTATTTTTCTCGAACCGTGGATCTGGCGTCACCGGTGGCGGGTCGCTACCGTGTTTCTCAGGGCTTTAATGGCGAGTTCAGCCACAACAAGCCGTCCAATCGCTATGCGCTGGATATTGCCCTGCCGATTGGAACGCCACTGTATGCCACCCGCGATGGTGTGGTGATGGCGGCGGTGGATCATCATGTGGGAGGGGGCTTGCAGGCTAAATACCGGGGCAAGGCCAATCATCTGCGACTGCGCCATGCCGACGGCACCATGACCCTTTATGCCCATCTGCAAACCGGCTCGCTGCGAGTGAAAAAAGGTGACAAGGTCAAAACCGGGCAGCGGGTGGCGGCGTCGGGTCACACCGGTTACAGCTCGGGGCCGCATTTGCATCTGGCACTACAGATCAATAACAAGGGGCGCACCGAGTCGGTTCCCTTTACTCTGCAAGGGAGCTATCCCGTTGCCGGCCGCTGGTTACTGGCCGGTGAATGGGGGGATGAATAGTATTATATTCTGCAAACCCATGTTCGGAGTTATATGTGGATATTTGACTTCTTGCAGTCGGTATAGGCAAGTGCGTCATTTGGTATTTGAAGTTATCAACCTTAAGGTTTTAATTCGGTAGTTTTTTGTTTTTCTCGTTTCGGTTTGCCGATGGATAAATCAGTTGATTTATCCATATCGCTGTGGCCTTTTACTTTATTTTCACCTTTTAAATCAAAGTAAACAGGCAGGAAAGCAGAATGGCAGAGTTGGTAGAGACGGCAAAAGGTGGTTCGCGCAGCATAAGCCACTATATGAGGGTGCTGGGGCCGGGAATTCTTGGCGCTGCCGCCGCTATCGGCGGATCGCATCTGGTGGCATCTACCCAGGCCGGTGCCATTTATGGTTGGCAGCTGGTGGGATTAATCCTGCTGGTCAACCTGCTCAAATATCCTTTCTTTCAAATCGGTGCCCGTTACACCATGGCGGCGGATGAAACCCTGATTCAGGGTTATGATCGCATCGGCCGGGGTTATCTCTATCTTTTCACCGCTCTGAACCTGCTTGCCTCCGTGATCAGCACCGCCGGGGTCGCCATGCTGTGCGGCAGCATACTGGGGCTCTTTGTCGGTGACAGCCTGAACGTGACCCAGCTCAGCATGATAGTGCTGGCGGGCTCTTTGGTATTTTTGATCACCGGCCATTACAAGACGCTGGATCGGGTAACCAAGTGGATTATCGTGGGGTTGGCGGTCGCCACCATCAGCGCGGTCTGTATTGCTTTGAATAAAGGCGGTGTGGCGCCGCCCGAGTTTGTGTCCCCCAGTCCCTGGAACCTGGCTTCGGTCGGCTTTCTGGTGGCGCTGATGGGCTGGATGCCGGCGCCCATCGAGCTGTCTTCCTGGAACAGCGTCTGGCTGCGCCAGAAGAAAAAAGCACTGGGCGGCGAGCTGGACTACAAAGACGCCCTGGTCGACTTTAACGTCGGTTATGTCACCTCCACCCTGTTGGCGCTGGCCTTCGTTGCCCTGGGGGCTCTGGTACTGCATGGCAGCGGCGAGAGCCTGGCCACCTCGGGCATTGCCTTCGCGCATCAGCTGGTCAACGTATATGCCAGCGTGATGGGGGAGTGGAGCCGCTGGTTGATCGCGCTGATTGCCTTCCTGTGCATGTTTTCCACCACGGTAACGGTGCTCGATGGCTACAGCCGTGCGCTGAGCGAATGTCTGGTGCAATTCGGCCAGCCGCAGGGTAGTGCTCCCACCGGCCACGGCAGCCGTTATACCTATCCGCTGATGGTGGCGATGGGCATCGTCGGCGCTCTGATCATCATGTTCTTCAAGGGCGCCCTGCTGGCGATGCTGGAATTTGCCATGATCTCGGCCTTTATCAGTGCGCTGGTGTTTTCCTGGCTCAACTTCCGCTTGATGTCGCTGCCCCAGGTTCCCCGGCAATATTGTCTGGGCGGTGGCATGAAGGTACTGAGTTGGGTTGGTATTCTGTTTTTTGCCGGCTTCAACCTGCTGTTCGGCTATTGGTATCTGTTTGTGAAATAACAGCGTATCGTCAACCATGACCGGTTCGTTGAATCATCTTTAAACGGGGGCCTTTGAGTCCCCGTTTTTTTACTGCCGTTATTTCTGTGATCCTCTTCACTCAATCCCCATCATATTGCCCTGCAATCGATGATGTCTTTGAGATTGAAAGCCATAGCCTATTAAGCCTCGAGGAAAGATCGATTAATCTTTTTATGAAAGAGGCAGTATAGTGCTGGTGGTGTTGTATTTTTATTGTGCTATCTCCTTATCTTGTCACGCTTTTTGGCGATAAATATCGAGATTTCGATGTTTGCAGCATTAAAAAATATCAATGCGTCGTTTTGGTATAGCCAGAAAAGAAGCACCGTGTCTGAACAGGTTGTTCAGACTGTCATCATCAACGGCAAGGCTGCCTGAAAGTTGAGGGAACAGCTTGTCCTGAGCCGAATGCGCGCTGCGTATTCGGTTGCGATATCAACATTAATCAGGGATTTATTATGTTAATCGGGATTCCAAGGGAAACGCTTAGCGGCGAGACACGGGTGGCGGCGACCCCCAAGTCGGTCGAGCAGCTACGCAAGCTGGGTTTTGAGGTCAGTATCGAACAAGGCGCGGGCAGCAAGGCCAGCTTTGACGATGCCGGCTATGAAGCGGCAGGGGCCACACTGGTCACAGCCGAGCAGGTATGGCAAGCCGCCATTATCTATAAGGTCAATGCCCCCACCGCCGAAGAAATCGAGCGGCTGCAGGCCGGCACCACGCTGGTCAGCTTTATCTGGCCGGCACAAAACCCCGAGCTGGTAGAGCAGCTCAAGAACAAGGGCGTCACCGTCATGGCCATGGACATGGTGCCGCGTATTTCACGCGCCCAGTCTCTGGATGCCCTGTCGTCCATGGCCAACATTGCCGGCTATCGTGCCGTGGTGGAAGCCGCCCATGAATTTGGCCGCTTTTTTACCGGTCAGATCACCGCCGCCGGCAAGGTACCCCCCGCCAAGGTGCTGGTGATTGGTGCCGGTGTGGCCGGTCTGGCCGCCATTGGTGCCGCCGGTTCACTGGGCGCCATCGTGCGTGCCTTCGATACCCGTCCCGAAGTGAAGGAGCAAATCAACTCCATGGGTGGCGAGTTCCTGGAACTCGAGTATGAAGAAGACACCGACTCGGCCGACGGTTATGCCAAGGAAATGAGCCAGGCCTTCATCGACGCCGAAATGGCGCTGTTCATGGCCCAGGCCAAAGAAGTCGACATCATCATTACCACCGCGCTTATTCCCGGCAAACCGGCACCCAAGCTGATTACCGCCGACATGGTAGCGGCCATGGCGCCCGGTTCGGTGATCGTCGATCTGGCGGCCCAGAACGGCGGCAACTGCGAACTGACTCACCCCGGCGAGCTGTTTGTATCCGACAACGGCGTCAAGATCATCGGTTATACCGATCTCAACGGCCGGCTGCCGACCCAGTCTTCCACTCTCTACGCCACCAACCTGGTCAACCTGGCCAAGCTGCTGTGCAAGGAAAAAGACGGCAACATCAAGGTCGACTTCGATGACGTGGTGCTGCGCAACATGACAGTGGTTAAAGACGGCGAAGTCACCTTCCCGCCACCCGCTATCAGCGTGTCTGCCGCGCCCAAGGCGGCTGCCAAGGCTCCGCCTATCGAAGCACATGCCAAGCAACCAAGTAATCTCAAGTATTACCTGGGGGGCGTGGGCGTCTTGCTGTTTGCCTGGCTGTCGGCAGTGGCACCGGCGGAGTTTTTGTCGCACTTCACCGTGTTCGTGCTGTCCTGCATCGTGGGTTATTACGTGATCTGGAATGTATCTCACTCGCTGCATACCCCGCTGATGTCGGTGACCAACGCCATTTCCGGGATCATAGTGGTGGGCGCCTTGTCTCAGGTGGGTGCCGGTGGCTTTGTCACCTTCCTCGCCTTTGTGGCGGTACTGATAGCGTCAATCAACGTGTTTGGCGGTTTTACCGTTACACACCGCATGCTGAAGATGTTTAGAAAGGGCTAATGGAAATGTCACAAGGACTTGTAACTGCGTCTTATCTTATTGCCGCCGTGCTCTTTATCATGAGCCTGGCCGGTTTGTCCAAGCAGGAGTCGGCCAAGGCCGGTAACTGGTACGGTGTAGCGGGCATGACCATCGCCCTGCTGGCCACCATTTTCAACCCCGAGGTTACCGGCCTGGGCTGGATTATCGTGGCCATGGCCATCGGTGCCGCCATTGGTATCCGCCTGGCACTGAAGGTCGAAATGACCGAAATGCCGGAGCTGATCGCCATTCTGCACAGCTTTGTTGGTCTGGCGGCGGTATTTGTCGGCTTCAATACCTATATGGATCATGAGCCTTTGTCTGGCGCCATGCTCAATATTCACAACACCGAGGTCTTTCTCGGCGTCTTCATCGGTGCCGTTACCTTCACCGGCTCCATCGTGGCGTTCTGCAAGCTGCGCGGCCTGGTGTCGTCCAAGCCGCTGATGCTGCCGCATCGCCACAAGCTGAACCTGCTGGCGGTGGTGCTCTCTGCCATTCTGCTGATCTGGTTTGTACAGGTGGAAGGCGCTACCTTCCCGCTGCTGGTGATGACCCTGATTGCCCTGGCCTTTGGCTGGCATCTGGTGGCCAGCATCGGCGGTGCCGACATGCCGGTGGTGATCTCCATGCTCAACTCCTACTCGGGCTGGGCGGCGGCGGCGGCGGGTTTCATGCTGTCCAATGACCTGCTGATCGTCATCGGTGCCCTGGTGGGCTCCAGCGGTGCCATTCTGTCCTACATCATGTGCAAGGCGATGAACCGTTCGTTTATTTCGGTCATTGCCGGTGGCTTCGGCTCCGACGGTGCCGTGAGTAGTGGTGGCGACGAAGAAGACGGTGAATACACCGAAGTGAACGCCGAAGACGTGGCCGACATGCTGAAAAATTCCAGCTCGGTCATCATCACTCCCGGCTACGGCATGGCGGTAGCTCAGGCCCAGTATCCGGTAGCGGAGCTGGTGTCCAAACTGCGCGCAGCCGGGGTGACGGTACGTTTTGGTATTCACCCGGTAGCGGGTCGTCTGCCCGGGCACATGAACG
>JAAEZO010000162.1 GCA_018222825.1 Gammaproteobacteria bacterium | reverse complement strand
CCGTCGAAATGAGCAAGCAGGATAACCATACCCTGTGGCTAACCATCAAGATTTATGGCGATATCGCCTACGATGATTTCAGGGAGATGGAGCAGCAGCTCGAACAGGCACTGGAAGGCATGGACAGCCCGAGAATCAAGGCCCTGGTAGACATGATCGACTTCAACGGCTGGGAGGCCAAGGCGCTGTGGGAAGATATTCAGTTTACCCGCAAGCATGGTGATGAATTCAGCAAGCTGGCGATAGTGGGGGTCGATCTCAAGGAAAAGCTGATGGCCATGGTCGTGGACTGGTTTCTGCTCAGCAGTCAGGTGCAGTATTTCGAGCACCTGCAGGATGCCAGGGCCTGGTTGGAGCAGGACGAGCCTTGAGCGACCCCGCTTGTCGCGATGCCAGGCAAACCGTTACCTTGTCTTTGCCGGGCATCACTGCGTTAACGGAGTTAATGCCGTTTCACGGCCGTGCGTTCTTTTTTGCGGAGCTTGAGTTCTGGCAAGGAGCTGTCAGAATTCCTGCTTCATCGTCGTTCCTTCATTCAGGGTTTCTTCAAGATGCGCTTTTATCAATCCGGCCTGTCACTGCTGGCCGCCATGGTTCTGACTGCCTGTTCATCCAACTCCGCAAAAAATACGCCGCCTGTCGGTATCGAAGTGGTGCATGGCCCGACCCAGATAGCCGGTGGTGATGCCCGCGGTGCCGATGATCTGACCGTTAGTACCCCGCATTTTACCTTTGCCATCGCTCAGGGTGGGATCGTGGATCTGGCGATGATGGAAAACGGTGTTTTTGGTGCGGATCTGGTCGAGTCGGTTGATTTTATACCCGGCGAGGGCGAGCTGGCCGTTGAAAAACTGGAAGTGGTCAAACATACCCCCGAGCAGCTGGTGATTGAGCTGACGCGTCAATGGAACGGGCACCGCCTGTTGAGTCGTTACGAAGTGGGGAAAGACTATCCCGGTATCAAACTCAGCACCAAACTGCTCGATCCGGTCAAGGAAACCCTGTTTGCCGGTTATCGACTGCAGCGTAACGAGCAAGCTAAGCAGGACTTGCCCAGCTATAACGACATGACGCGCATGGTACAGAGCCACTGGACTGCGGCCCAGTTGCAGAACAGTTTGAACGAGTTGTATGAAACCGATGATCTGCGCCGTTCTTATACGGCGGGCGAAGGCGGTGAGTTCACCGCCTGGCTCAGTGCCGGCTCGCTCGGCAACCTGTTGTCTGACAAAGAGATATACACCACCGCCAGCCCTCGGACTGAGTTGGGGTTATTTGACCTGAAACCGGTAACCGGTAACTTCGAGTCCTATCTGTCGGTGATGCGCCAACGCTGGAACCGGGGCGAGCGGGTTTATCTGAACGCCGGCCCCCTGTTGAAAGATGCACGCCGCAACAGTGGCAAGCTCTACGCCTACACCCCCAAAGGCCGTATTAGCGCGGACTTCGCTAGCGCCGCCGCCCGCGGTCACAGCTTCGTCAGCTTTGGTCCCGAGGTTTACCCCATCACCACCAACTTCGGTGGCGAGGCCACGCCTTACAGTGAAACCCAGGTGGAATTTCGATCCGGTGTGGGGCTCGCCAAGGCCGAGGTCTGGCTGGACGGCAAGCAAGTGGCCGGCTGGAAAATCAATGGCGCCAAGTGGTTCAGAACCGGGGTGCCGGTGCCGCCGAAACGTACCTGGATGCAGTGGGTGGTAGAAGACAAGCAGGGTAACCGGGCTTACTCCAATCCCATCTGGATCAAGTAAGTTTCTCCCTGCAGGGGTTCCCATACCGAGTGTGGGAACCCTTTTTTTGTGGCTGCGATTCACGGGCTGCACGTTAATGGCCGGTAAACTGTGGCGGGGGCGGCCCGGATATGCGGCTATTCTGTAGTAACCATCGGGCACCATGAGCGGGACTGGCTATAAATCGAATTTGTTTTTATTAACACTACGTTATTCAAGTTAAATCAATGACTTAATTTTTGTTAGATTTGAAAGACCGTTCGCTTGAGACTATGATGAGCGCAATATTCAGAGGGGGAAATACATGAAAGGCGACAAGAAAGTCATCGAGTACCTTAATCAGGTGCTGAGCATAGAGCTCACCTCCATCAATCAGTATTTTCTGCATGCCCGCATGTTCAAGAACTGGGGCCTGCATCAGCTGGACGAGCGCGAATACAAGAAATCGATCAAGGACATGAAGCAGGCCGACAAGCTGATCGAGCGGATCCTGTTTCTCGAGGGGCTACCCAACCTGCAGCATCTGAACCGTCTGCGCATCGGTGAAAACACCGAGGAAATGCTGCAATGTGACAAGCAGCAGGTTGAAGAGCAATTGCTGGTGCTGAAAGATGCCATCGCCTATTGCGAGTCGGTGCAGGAATACGTTTCCCGCGAAGTGCTCTGTGAAATAGAAGAATACGAAGAAGCCCATCTCGACTGGGTAGACACCCAACTCGATCTGATCGCCAAGATCGGGCTCGAGAATTACCAACAGTCGCAACTGTAACGGGAGCCGAACATGAAAGGTAATGCAAAGGTAATAGCGGCACTGAATGAGCTGCTGGCCGGTGAACTGAGCGCCATGGATCAGTATTTTATTCATTCCCGCATGTATGACGACTGGGGATTCAAGAAACTGTTCGAGCGCATCGATCACGAATTTGAAGATGAAAAGGGTCATGCCTCCCAGTTGATTGAACGCATCCTGTTCCTGGGCGGCACCCCGGACATGGTTACCCGGGTTCCGCTCAATATCGGCAAGGACGTGCCGGCCATGCTGCAGAGTGATCTGAACCTGGAATACAAGGTAATCGAGGATCTGCGCAACGTCATGGCCCTGTGCGAACAGGTACGCGATTATCAGAGCCGTGACATGCTGCAGGTGCTGCTGGAAGACACCGAAAACGACCACACCCACTGGCTGGAGCAACAGCTGGGTCTGATCAACCGTATCGGTCTGCCCAACTACCTGCAGTCGCAGATGTAAAAACGCAGCACCAAACTACAAGCAAACCAGATCCAAAGCCGCGAATTTTTGCGGCTTTATTCTGTCTGGCGCTCAGCAATGAGTCTGTCAAACGGCAGACGAGGCATAGGTCGACCGTGACTGCCGAAATAAAGTAAAGGTGGGGGACATGTATTGGCTCTTGTGTGAGGACAGACAACAGCTGAGCCAATGAAGATGAAAAAGCCCGGCGGGTGCCGGGCTGATATGAGGTTAGTCCAGGGTATCCAGGCTCTTGCGATAATTATCGAAGGTCTTGATGACCGAAGACTTGGCGCCACCGGTCATTCTGCTGACCAGCACGATGGCAATGGAGGCGAGAATGAAGCCGGGGACGATTTCATAGATATCGAATATGCCGCCGGACAGCTGCTTCCAGACCACGACGGTGATGCCGCCGACCAGTACACCGGCCAGGGCGCCGTTGCGGTTCATGTTGCGCCAGTACAGGCTGAACAGCAGGGCGGGGCCGAAGGCGGCACCAAAGCCGGCCCAGGCGTAAGACACCAGTCCGAGCACGGTACTGTCCGGATTCATCGCCAGCATCAAGGCCACCAGCGACAGGCCGACCACCGCAAAACGACCGATGTTGACCAGGGTTTTGGCGCTGGTATGGGGGAACATCTGCTTGTAAAAATCTTCGGCCAGCGCAGAAGACGACACCAGCAGCTGGGAGTCGGCGGTACTCATGATGGCAGCCAGAATGGCGGCCAGCAGAATACCGGCCACCACGGGGTGAAACACCGCGTTGACCAGCACCATGAAGATGGTCTCCGCATCGGCCAGTTCACCACCCATGTTTTTCTGCACATAGAGCAGACCGACCAATCCGACCATCAGGGCACCGGCCATGGACAGAAAGCTCCAGGTGACGGCGATACGGCGGGCGGTAGTGATGTCCTTGTTGGTGCGGGTGGCATTGAAGCGGGCCAGAATATGAGGCTGACCGAAGTAGCCAAGACCCCAGGCGGCCAACGAGACAATGGCGATAACGGACAGGGGCTCGCCATCGATGTTCTGCCACAGGGTCAGCAGGTTGGGGTTCAGGTTTTGCAGGTCGGTTTCCAGCTGGCCGAAGCCGCCTTCCATTGCTGCAATCGGCACTATCATCAGCGCCGCCGCCATCATCAGACCCTGTACCAGATCGGTCCAGGATACGGCCAGAAAGCCGCCGAACATGGTGTAGGACACGATGCAGAGGGTACCGACTACCACGGCAATCTGGTAATCCAGACCGAACACGGTTTCAAACAGCTTGCCGCCGGCAACCAGGCCCGAGCTGGTGTAGAACAGGAAGAACAGCAATATCATCAGGGCCGAGATAATCTGCAGTACCTTGGATTTGTCTTCAAAGCGGCGAGACAGGTACTCGGGAATGGTGATGGCGTTATCTACTTCCAGGGTGTAGGTGCGCAGTCGTTTGGCGCAGAACATCCAGTTGGCCCAGGTACCCAGCAGCAGGCCGCCGGCCAGCCAGAATGATTCGAAACCGGCAGCGTAGGCGAAGCCGGGCAGACCCAACAGCAGCCAGCCACTCATGTCCGAGGCACCGGCGGAGATAGCCGCGGGCCAGGGACCCAGAGAACGACCACCGAGGAAGTAATCGGCCGAATCGGAGGTGCGTTTATAGGCGTAGTAGCCAATGGCCATCATGCCGATCAGATAGACGAGAAAGGTGCCGGTAATGGCATAGTTGGTTTCAATCATTCCCTGTTCCTCCAGAATGGATTCCTGTTTTCTATCACAGTAGAGCACAGTTGTTTGTTGCCATGCGTGCGCAATCAGTGGTTAAAAGCTTGTTACATCACAAGGATAGTAGGGAGAACTGCGTCCGGGATCTTTTGCTTTACTGCGTTATTTTTCAGGAAAACTCCGCCAGTTCGATAAAAGTGATCACAAACATCACATTTCAGGCTGCAGATCGGCGTCTGGCGCCCGGTGTGAGTGTCGGGTGAAGCCTAATGATGCAGCTTGCGATAACGGGCAGGAGAAATATCGAGTCGGCTGGAAAACACCTGAGTAAACAGACTCTGGCTGGAAAAACCGCAATGCTGAGCGATATAGGCCAGGCTGTGATGGCTGTGAACCAGCATCTGACGGGCCTCGCTCAGCCGTTTTTCCAGCAGGTACTGATAGGGTGAGATACCGGTTTGTTCCTTGAACAGCGTGTGAAACTGGCTCTCGCCGAGAAAGGCGCAGCCGGCCAGCTGTGCCACCGTGATTTTGCGATCCATATGCTGTTCGATATAGCTGTCGATCACCTCCAGATTGAGGCGCTTTGTCTGCAAACGGGAGGGAAGCTGCATGTGTCGATGCAGGGCGCACATCAGGGTATGGGCGCAGGCCTGCCCGAGTAACTGGTCATGCGGATTGTTCTTCATCTCGTTACTCAGCACCGAAACCAGTTGCTGGGCCTGAGGATGCAGCTGGAAGTAGCGGGGCTGTTCAAACAAATGATGAATGCGTTCCTGCTGTCCCG
>JAAEZO010000161.1 GCA_018222825.1 Gammaproteobacteria bacterium | reverse complement strand
GTGGTCACCAAGAATGTGGCAGCCAATAGCGTGGTGGCAGGCAATCCGGCCGTGAAAATAAGGGATATTTAAACGGTTATGTCGCGCTAAGTAATGCTGCATAACGAGAGTGGTTCTGTCGGTATTCCCGCGCACCCTATGTTGTCATTCCCGCGAAGGCGGGAATCCAGGGGGTGTGGCGCAAACGGTCAGACTACAGAGCGCCTGCAAAGGCACTGGACCCTCGCCTTCGCGAGGGTGACGATAAAGTCAAACCAGCCACAGAATCCATATCAGTTATGAGATCTTACTTAAGTAATGCTGCAAAACGAGGGTGGTTCTGTCGGCATTCCCGCGCACCCTATGTTGTCATTCCCGCGAAGGCGGGAATCCAGGATTTGTGGCGCAAACGGTCAGACTACAGAGCGCCTGCAAAGGCACCGGACCCTCGCCTTCGCGAGGGTGACGATAAAGTTAGACCAACCCCAAACACGATCTGCAACGCTGCCAAAGTAAGGCGATGTTAGCCCAGGGTGTTTTTTACTTTCGGGTTGGGTCGGCTACGCGAATGTTCGGGGCTGTATCCTTCGATGTGCGCGTGCAGTTGCAGCGCCAGTTGTTCGGTGGCTTCGGTGGCGGCTTTGGTGCTGCGATGCAGGGCGATTTCAATGCTGGGCAGCGCCGGCAGGCCGTCGTCTGTACCCAGTACGCGCATGTCCGGCCCCAGCATGGACGGGGTTAGCACGGTAATGGCCAGCCCGGCGCGCACGGCGGCCGACAGGCCGGAGAGGCTGGCACTGGTGTAGGCGATGCGCCAGTCCATGCCGGCGGCGTCCAGGCTGGCCAGAGTGTGTTCTCTAAAAATACACACCCCCTGTTTGGACACCGCCAACGGCAGGGGCGAGCGCCGGTGTGTGTCGTAACCGGCGGCGCCCACCCACACCATGGGCTCGCGGCGCAGCACCTTGCCGCCCGGGCTGCGGGGCTGGCGGGTGGTAATGGCCAGATCCAGCTCACCGGTTTTTACCTGTTGAATCAAATCCACACTCAGGCCGCAGTGCACCGCCAGCTCTACGTCGGGAAAACGGGCCGCAAAGTCGGAAAGCGCCCCCGGCAGGTAGCTCAGGTAGTCTTCGGGTATGCCCAGGCGCACCACGCCGGCCAGACGCTGATCCCGCACATCCTGCCAGGCCTGGGCATTCTGGCGCAGCATTTGGCGGGCGTGGCTCAGCAGGCGTTCACCCGCGGCCGTGGGCACGGCCAGTTGCAGCTTGCGCTGCAGCAGGGATCGTTCCAGCACATTTTCCAGCCGTTTGATGTGCGCGCTTATCGTGGATTGCGCCAGGTGCAGGTGGTTGGCGGCGGCGGTAAAGCCGCCTTTATCGACCACGGCAACAAAGCTTTTCAGCAGCACGAGGTCAAGAGGGCGACAGGGATCAGACATGGGTATCACGATTCATGATGGGTGTATCGAAACTCTTCGTTTCCATGATGGTTGCTCATTATTCAGAATGCGCGCCTTCAAGACAAGTCAGGCGTCCTTTTCTTATCCCGCCCTGAACTCATTCAGCTGACAGGTACATCATGAACGAAGCGTATTACCGACGGGAGGCAGAAGCGCCCAGCGCGGCTGCCGAGAGTATCCCTTCGCCCGATGGGCATTCCAACCTTATCAACACCGATTATGTTATTGGCCAGGACAACATTACCTCCGGCTTTTTCGGGCTGAAAATCGATCTGCACAGCACGGTATTTACCTGGTCGTCGCTGGTCATTCTGGCCTTTGTGGCCGTTACCCTGGCCATGCCCGAGGCGATGGAACCCTTTTTCGGCGGCATTCGCAGCTCTCTCACCAGCAGCCTGAGCTGGGCGTTTATGCTGTCGACCAATCTGTTTGTAATACTGGCCGTTGGGCTGATTTTTTCACCGCTGGGGCGAGTTCGTCTGGGCGGCACCCACGCCAAACCGGACTTTAGTTACCCGGGCTGGTTTGCCATGCTGTTTGCCGCCGGCATGGGTGTGGGGCTGATGTTCTATTGCGTGTCTGAACCGCTCACCTATTTTGGCGACCTTCGCACCGGCACTGCCGGCCCGCTGGGCGAGCAGCTGGCCTCTGATGGCGCAGCCCAGTCGTTAAGCCTGGCCACCTCTATTTTTCACTGGGGGCTGCACCCCTGGGCGACCTACGCCATTATTGCGCTGGCACTGGCGCTGTTTTCGTTCAATAAAGGCTTGCCGCTGACCATTCGCTCGGTGTTCTATCCGGTGCTGGGCGAGCGGGTGTGGGGCTGGCCCGGGCATGTAATTGATGTGCTGGCGGTGTTTGCCACCCTGTTTGGGTTGGCCACCTCGCTGGGACTGGGGGCATCGCAGGCGGCTGCCGGGCTGCATTCCCTGTTTGGTGTGCCCAACGACACCACCACCATGGTGCTGCTGGTGCTGGGTATTACCGCCATCACCCTGGTGTCGGTGGTGGCCGGGGTAGACAAGGGCGTGCGCCGCATGTCGCAGCTCAACATGGCACTGGCCATTCTGCTGATGCTGTTTGTGATGGTGGTGGGGCCCACGCTGCTGATTGCCACCGGTGCGGCCAACAATCTGGTGTCTTATCTGAAAGAGTTGCCGGCGCTGGCCAACCCCTTTGGCCGCACCGATGAAGACTTTATTCACGGCTGGACCGCCTTTTACTGGGCCTGGTGGGTAAGCTGGTCGCCGTTTGTGGGCATGTTTATTGCGCGTGTATCCCGCGGGCGTACCGTGCGCGAATTTTTGATTGCCGTGTTGCTGGTGCCCACCCTGGTGTCGGTGATCTGGATGACCACCTTTGGTGACACCGCCTTGTGGCAGCTGGGGCAGGGCTATGAAGGCGCGAAGAACGCGGCGCTGGAGCTGCAGTTGTTTGCCATGCTGGAGCAGTTGCCGCTGTCGTCCATTACCTCTTTGGTGGGCATTGTGCTGGTGATGGTGTTTTTTATCACCTCGTCGGACTCCGGCTCACTGGTGATCGACTCCATTACCTCGGGGGGCAAGGTGACGTCTCCGCGCATTCAGCGTATCTTCTGGGTCGCCATCGAGGCCGCGATTGCCATTGCACTGCTGCTGGGAGGCGGGTTAACGGCGCTGCAGGCGGCGGTACTGATCACCGGCGTTCCCTTTATGGTGGTGGTGCTGCTCTCCGGTTACTCGGTGGTGCAGGGGCTGCGTACCGAACCTTGTATTTGAATTCATGTTGTAAAAGGGGGAGGCGATGCTTCCCTCACTTTTCCCTCAGCTCCATTGTGCTGGTGTTATTCCCTCGTAATTCCCTCATTTCAATAGCAGAACGCGTTCATCAGGGCGTGAAGATACTCGCGATAGTCGATATCTGGTGCCTCTTCCTAAGCTCCGAGTTGCCTGTAGGCAGCGCCAACAGATGATTCTGTAGCATCAGGGAGGATAAAGGGATCTGCTCAGCCGACCATCCGCGCCATGGATGGCGCGGCTGAGCCCCCAAGGACGGGTTCACGGCGTGTCGGCGGAGCGGGCCATTTGTCCGACCTTTGTAGATCACCCGAATAGATCGGTGCTTTAGTCTGTTTGGTATTACTTCACGCAGGCTGGGGCCGGTCGCAAATCTATGCCACTATCTTGGTGTGAAAAACAGGGAGTTTGCCATGCTCGAGTTTCGCCATGTCTACAAGACCTACACCACTCCACAGGGGCCGCTCAGCGTGTTGTCGGGGGTAAACCTGCACCTTGGCGCCGGCGAAAGTCTGGCGCTGATGGGCGAGTCGGGCAGCGGCAAGTCGACGCTGCTGCACCTGGCGGCAGGGCTAGACCTGCCCGACCGGGGCGAGGTTCGCATCGGCGGTCAGTCACTGGCCGGTCTGGATGAAGCCGGCCGGGCGCGGGTTCGGCGCAACACGCTCGGGCTGGTATTCCAGCAGTTTCATCTGGTTACCAGCCTCAACGTGGCCGACAACTTGCGGCTGCAGGCCCGGCTGGCGGGGCGTGAAGAGGCGGCCTGGTCGGCCCGGCTGCTGGAGCGGCTGGGGCTGGCCGGGCGCGAGCGGCATTATCCCGAGCAGTTGTCTGGTGGTCAGCAACAGCGTTTGGCCATTGGCCGCGCGCTGGCGTCTCGCCCGGCGTTGTTGCTGGCCGACGAGCCCACCGGCAACCTTGACGAAGCCACCGCCGAAACCGTGCTCGAGCTGCTGTTGGAGCTGGTTGCCGAAAGCGGCAGCAGCCTGCTGATGGTGACGCACAGCCCCAAAGTCGCGGCCCCGCTGGATCGTCGAGTGGTGTTGCACCGTGGTGAATTGCTGGTCGACCCCGCCCGGAGCGGCTTGCCATGCGCCTGATGCTGGTGGCGCTGGCCACGCTGTTATCGCACTATCGGCGCCACCCCGGCCAGTTGGCCATGCTGCTGTTGGGGCTGTGGGTGGCGGGGGCGTTATGGAGCGGTGTGCAGGCCATCAACGCCTCGGCGCGAGAAAATTATGCGCAGGCCGAGGCATTACTGGGCAGCGGCTTTGATCGTCTTGAGCGTGACAACGGCCAGGTAATGACCCGAGGCGATTTCATTCAACTGCGCCGGGCAGGGGTACTGGTCTCGCCACTGCTTGAGGGCGAGCTTGTGACCGGCGGCGGCTACAAGCTCACCCTCATCGGTATCGACCCACTCACGCTGCCCGGCGAAAGCACCCTGGCCCGTACACGAGCGACGGGGTCGCTGCAGGACTTTATCATGCCGCCCTGGCAAACCCGGCTGGCGCCGAATACCCGCGCCCGGCTGGGCACAGCACCAACCCTGGCCGGTGGTACGCCGTTGCCACCCATGTTGGAGGTGCCCGAACTGCCACCCAATACGCTGGTGATGGATATTGCCGTTGCCGCCCGGTTGCTGGGTGTGGGCAACGGGATCACCGCGCTGATGATCGCCGCGAATACGCTATCTGTAGCCCCCGAAGGATTCACGCTGGTGCGCGCCGATATGCGGGCCAGCCCCGGTGAGCTGACTCAAAGCTTTCATCTCAACCTCACGGCCATGGCATTGCTGGCGCTGGTTGTGGGTTTGTTTATTGTGCAGGCGGCGCTGGGGCTGGCGCTGGAACAACGCCTTGGGCTGTTGCGCACGCTGCGGGCCCTTGGCGTGCCGGGCCGCACCCTGGTTGCCTTGCTGGCGCTGGAGCTGGTGCTGCTTGGGCTGTTGGGGGCGCTGGCCGGGCTGGTGAGCGGGCTGTGGCTGGCCGGCACCCTGCTGCCCGACGTGGCCGCCACCCTGCAAAGCCTTTACGGCGCCGATGTTGGCAGCACGCTCAGCCTGCCCTGGCATTACTGGCTGGGCGGTATTGGCGTCACGCTGGGCGGCCTGTTTATTGCCGGTAGCGGCGTGCTGTGGCGGGCAAGCCGCCTCAGTGTGCTGGGGCTGGGTCAGGCACAAAGCTGGCGCACCGGTTTTCAGCGCCAACTGCGGCTGCAAACGCGGCTGGGCGGGGTGGCTGCGCTGTTGGCGTTGGCATTCGGGCTTTGGCTTGGCACCCGGCCCAGTGGCGAAGGATTGGG
>JAAEZO010000160.1 GCA_018222825.1 Gammaproteobacteria bacterium | reverse complement strand
GCCGGCCACCATTACCGGTACCCTGTTGCTGAAAATTCTGGCGGTGGTGTTGTGCACCATGATTGCCGGCCTGTGGTTGAGTGGTCACCTGCGCGCAGACTTCGACATTATTCTGCCTTCTTATGTGGGCGCCATGTTTATTGCCATCGTGCTGCGCAACCTGAACGAGAAGTTTGCCCTGCTGACGCTGCCCGATAACGCCATCAACGTGGTCAGCGACTTTTGTCTGGGTATCTTTCTGACCATGGCGATGATGTCGCTGCAATTGTGGCAGCTGGCGGATCTGGGCTGGTCACTGCTGATCATCCTGGTGGTACAGACCCTGGCCATCATCCTGCTGGCGGTGTTCCTGATGTTCCGACTGATGGGCGGTAATTATGATGCCGCGGTATTGTGTGCCGGCTTTGTCGGACACGGTCTGGGTGCAACCCCCAATGCCGTGGCCAACATGGGCGCGGTTTGCGATCGCTACAAGGTGTTTTCACACAAGGCCTTTATCGTGGCACCCTTGTGTGGTGCCGTTTTGATCGACATAGTGGCGATTCCTGCCATTACCTGGTGCCTGAACGTTTTTGGTTAAGGTAAGTCGGTCGTAAAGACAGAGAAATGAAAAGGCCGGTGCATTGCACCGGCCTTTTTCGCTCCCGTCATTCCCGCGCAGGGGTGACGTTATATTCAGGACTTCGCCAGGCGATAATAAACAGGCTTATTGCTGTCGCTGGCGCAGAAAAGCGGGAATATCGAGCCCTTCCGGCGTCGGCTCCGAGAGCGCGGCTTGCTGGGGTTGCGGCTGAGGCTGAGAGGGCGCTATGGTTTCCTGCGGCGGCTGTATACCGGTGGCGATCATGGTCACCTGTATGCTGTCGACCAGATTGGGATCCAGGCTGATGCCGGAGACCACGGTGGCGTATTCGCCCACGCACTCGGCCACCTGGTCGCCGATTTTCTGGAAATCGTCGAGGCCGATGTCCATCGAGGCGACCACGTTCAGCAGCACACCGCGGGCACGTTCCAGCTCGACCTTTTCCAGCAGCGGATTGTTCAGCGCCTGCAGGGTAGCGTCTGCCACCTTGTTTTCGCCCTTGCCAAGGCCGATGCCCATCACCGCCTTGCCCTGCTGGCGCATGATGGTGCGCACATCGGCAAAGTCGATGTTGATAAGGCCGGTCTGACCAATGATGTCGGCCAGACCCTTGACCGCATTCTGAATGACCTTGCTGCTTTCGGTAAAGGCTTGCAGCAGCGGTGTTTTGGCGCCCAGTACCTTGAGCAGGTAATCGTTGGGCAGTACCAGCAAGGCATCGGTATGTTCGGCCAGGGCCTTCAGTCCCTCGTCGGCGGATTTGGCGCGCAGTTTGCCTTCAAAGCCGAACGGACGGGTGACGATGGCCACCGTCATGATCCCCAGTTCACGCGCCACTCGGGCCACGACTGGCGCGGCGCCGGTCCCGGTGCCGCCGCCCATGCCGGCGGTAATAAAGCACAAATCCGCGCCATTCAACTGGGCGCGGATCTCGTCCAGGCTTTCTTCGGCGGCCTGCCGGCCAATCTCGGCCTGGGCTCCGGCACCCAGGCCCCGGGTCAGTATCTTGCCCAGCTGCAGGGTGTTTACCTGGCTCTGTTGCAGCGCCTTGGCGTCGGTATTCATGGCCACGATATGAACGTGCTCGGGCAGAGCGCCATCGGCCAGCAGGTTGACGGTGTTGCCACCGCAACCGCCGACGCCGATGACGCCGATATTAATGGCATCACAATCCGGTTCGGCCGGTTCAAAATAGAGGTCGCGCATCCGGTACTCCGTGGAAAAACAAAAGGGCTGAATCAGTCAGCCCCTGCAAATAAGGTGATGTTAATGAATAGCTTAGCTATTTTTTAATGACTCTGGCGCCAGTATCTCGACTTTACCCGCCATGTCCGTCAACCAGCGGCGAAATTCGGGCGAATCCTTGACGTCGGTTTCCACCATCATGCTCTGCTTGTCGTAACGGGTCAACCTGGGGTTATTGCCCGGAATGGCGTCTTCCATGATGGCCCGATTCGGGCTGGTGATTCGGCCGACAAAATGGATGGTATCGGCTTCTTCATGGTAGCCCTTTTCGCGGATCAGCTTGTTGACGCTGAACTCTCGCGGCTGGGTTACCGGACGGCTGGTCAGCTCCACATCCTTGATGTGTTCAAAGGGAATACCGTAAATCTTGGGATCCATGTCCGACACGGTGCACAGCAGCATGGTGCTTTCTTTACGGCTGACGATGCCGAGCGGATTGACCTGCTCGTAACGCAGCCAGACGGTACGGCCCTTGATGACCCGCTTGATCTCGGCGCTGAATTTGCGGCCGCGCCACAGGGCATCGCGAATGGTGGTAGCGCGACGAATCTCCGGGCTGCCGGCGAACGGTTTGGGCAGGCGCACCACGTTTTCCATCCAGCGACCGGCCAGCTCGCTCTGGCTGTCTTTGATGACCTGGCTGGCCTTGTCGATAATCGGGTTCAATTCGCTCAGCACGCTGGCCGGCAGCAGGTCGGCGGCCTGGTCGTTCCAGGTTTTCAGCGCCATGGCCAGGCTGAGCGGCATGAAGTTGGCGAAGTCATTCAAACCATTGCGTTCAAAGCACCAGCCATGAGGTTTGCTGCGATCATCGGACGTCAGATCAAACAGTCCCATGCCGGACATTTCTTCCAGATCCCGCTGCACGGTGCGCAGGCTGACCTGAATGCCTTCTTCTTCCAGTTTTTCTTGCAGCTGGCGTGCGGTCAGCTTGTACGGACGATAGGGAACACAGCGCGCCAGGGTCAGTTGTCTTAATAGCTTCTTACTCATGGTGATGCCCTCTTGCTTGGTATGATTCTATCCTAGGCTTGAGGTGTGACAAGTTCTGTCGCAACCTTTTCGGGGCAGACTGTCGCCATTTTTCTACAAACGGTCATTGATGGTCTGATTCTGACGCTGGCCGTTGTTGTCCTTTTTTCGTGCTTTTGTGTATAAGTAATTGAAATAAAACCACCTTGCTGGAGTCACCATGAGAGTTTCAGTGGTTTTTCTGTTGCTGTGCAGCAGCCTGGCTTGGGGAAGATCCATACCGCCAACCCCCTTCGGGCTTGAAAATAAGCAGTCGTTACCCGACAGCCGGACCATTGGTGCCTATCTGACGACACTGGATACCCTGTCGACCCGGGCGAAACGGGTGACGCTGGGCACGTCGGCCGGGGGCAGGCCGATACAGGCGCTGCTGCTGTCGGCATCGCCGTCGTTTCTGCGAGACTTTGCCGGTGAGCCAGACAAGCCGACGGTAATGATGCTGGGCTCGCAGCACGGTAATGAACCTTCCGGAGCCGAAGCCTTGCAGCAGCTGGCGCGGGAATTGGTGACGGGCGAGCATTCGGAGCTGTTGCGGCGGCTTAATCTGGTGCTGGTGGTGCTGGCCAATCCCGACGGAAGAGATCTGTCATCGCGCCACAACGCCAATGACGACAACACCAATATCGACTATGTGGCTCTGCAGGCCGGAGAAACCCGCTTGCTGGTCGAGGCGCTGCATCGTTTTGATCCGGATGTGGTATTCGATGCCCACGAGTCCGGCATCTGGAAGCGGGTACTGACCCGGGAGCAGGGCTGGATGACCGATGTAGAGGCCCAGTTCGATATGGGTAACAACCCCAATATCGACGGAGCGCTGCGTCATTACACCGAGGCCACTCTGCTACCTGCGTTGATAGCGCGGGTGTCGGCGGCAGGGCTGGCGGCGGTGCGTTACCGGGGTGAAATCACCAGCCTCGAGCAGGCGGTATCCCGGGGAGGGCTGGGCATTACCAACCTGCGTAACTACGCGGCCATGCAGGGGCGGGTGTCGATTCTGGTAGAAAACCGGCTCGACAATAAAAGCGGCACTTATGCCACGCCGCGCAATATTGCCGAACGGGTACGCAAGCAACACCTGAGCATGCTGACCATGCTGCAACTGGTGGCGGACGACGCCGAGCCGCTGCTGGCGGTGTCACGCCCGGCCCGCCGGCAGTGGCAGTCGGCCGGTGCCGACGGTCGTACCCTGTGGATGGGGGTGAATTTTGGCACCAATCGAGAGCAGCCCGAGGTCATGCTGCCGCTGGCGCGTTTTGTCGATGGTTATAAAGAAGAACACCGTTTTCGCAATCGGGATGCCATCGTTACTCGGGAGCCGGTTACGCTGGCGGCGGCCTATGCGGTGACCCGGGAGCGGGAACGCATGGCGCGCTGGCTGACCCGGCATCATATTGCTTTCGAGACCGTAGCCGAACCCCGCCATTTAACGGCCGACAGGCTGGAGATAACCGGGGTACGGCCCCAGTCCAAAATCCGGCCGGGAGTGAGGGAAAAGTTACAGGCCGAGGTAGCCGTGAAGCGAGTCGCGGTAACCTTGCGGCGGGGAGATGTGCTGGTGCCGATGGATCAGCCGTTGGCGCCATTGGCTGCCCTGATGCTGGATCCGCGTTCGGCCAACGCGCTGTATCAGGAAGAGGATTGGAACTGGCTGCAGCCGGGGGAATTTCCGGTGTTTCCGGTGGTGGAATACTGAGTGCGGGTTACATGCGCACCCATCGGCCAAAGGGCCTACTTCGCCGACCCGCTGTAGATACATCCTTGTACGCTCTCTGTTTCATCCCTGAAACAGAAGGTCGGCGGAGCAGATCCCTTTGTCCTCTTTAATGCTCAAGCGTTGCCTGTTGGCACCGTCTGCGGGTAACTCGGTGTTCAAAAGAGGTAACAGAGATCGCCTCTCACGACCGTGAAATGCCATGGCCGTAAAATGCTCCTGCCGTTCCGGCATTCCCTCCATCCCTGGCGGTCAGATGGCATTTCCGAGCCCCCAGGGATGGGTTTATGGCGTGTCGTAAGAGGCGGCTGTGTTGCCTCTGTAACCATGAGGTAGCCAAGGCAGGTTGGATTGGACTTACAACGCCAGCCAGGACAGCGGAGACTTGCTGACGGCGGCGCCGTAGATGTAGGCGAAGATGGCGATGGAAGCCAGGAAGGCACCCAGACGCTGGCCGCGGGTTTTGCCGCGCTTGATGGCGATGGTGCCAATCACTATATACAGCACCAGGCCGATCACCTTGGCGCCGAGCCAGGGGCTGTTGCCGAAGGGGATTTGCTGGCTGCTGATGGCCAGCCAGACACCCAGACCCAGCAGCAGGGTATCGTTGATATGGGGCAGTATCTTCAGCCACTTGCTTTTGATGTTGGCAGGTGAGGGCACGGCCAGCCAGGCGCGCAGCATGAACAGTATGATGCTGAGCAGGGCAAACATCATGTGGGCGTGTTTTACGGCCAGATAAGACATAATAACTCCAGGTAAGACAATAAGATGGCGCAATGATAGCAGGATACCGTTTTGTCGTTGCACTGAATACCGTGCGGGATCAAGACGGTGCCGGTCTCGGCTGTTAATCTTGCCCGGACGACAATGGTAATGTTGAGGTAATGACGATGAAAAAATGGCTTTATGGTCTGGCGGGCGTGCTGTTATCCGGCCCGGTGCTGGCGGCGTCGATCACCGT
>JAAEZO010000159.1 GCA_018222825.1 Gammaproteobacteria bacterium | reverse complement strand
TTCATGGTCAATAACTGTCTCGACGGCGTGGCCGCCGACAGCGCCGATCTGATACTGTGCAACCCGCCATTTCACCAGCAACAGGCCATTACCGACCATATTGCCTGGCAAATGTTTGTCGATGCCAAACGGGTACTTCGCCACGGCGGCCACTTGCTGCTGGTAGCCAATCGTCATCTTGATTACCATCAGAAACTGAAGCGTCTGTTCGGCAATCAACGGGTGGTGGCATCCAACCGCAAATTCGTTATTCTCAGAGCCACTAAACTCTCTTAAGGAATTTTTCATGAAATTAATCAAATGGTTAATGACCGGCATGCTGGCGCTGAGCCTGACTGCCTGCGCCAGTTACTACCCCATCGCGGTTGACGTCAATCCCACGGTACAAACCACTGCCGGTGTTTACCGGGGCCAGCCGGTTGCGCTCAGCAGCAAGGACGGCCGCAACAACGACTACATCATTCAGATAGAACAAAAAGACAAGGCCCCGGTGGTCGTGGGTGCCAGCAACAATCTCAAGGTTCAGCTGGAACAGGCGCTGGCTCAGGGCCTGAGCACCCAGGGCGCCTTTATCGAGAACGGTGCCCCCACCCAGGTGGAGCTGGAACTGCAGGAAGTGCTGGCGCGGGTGATCCGCGGCCACATCAGCTACGACGTGGTACAACAGCTGCGCATACAGCTGACCCTGAAACGCGATGGCCGCACCATCACCAAGCAGTATCGCCGCAGTGCCCAGGCCGAGTTTCCCGGTCGCCTGCACCCGGAGCTGGACAAGGTAAAAGAAGCCTTGAACCAACAGTTGTCACTGCTGGTGCAGGACATGCTGGCCGACCGCGACATACAGCAATTTATCGGTGGTAACTAATATGAAGCGTTTTATACTGCTGGCCGCCGGTCTGCTGGCCGCCAGCTCAGTCCTGGCCGGCCCCAGAGTCGAACTGGTCACCAACCTGGGTACGCTGCAGGTCGAGCTGAATGAGAAAGCCGCTCCCGCCTCGGTGGCCAATTTTCTGCGCTACGTCGATGACGGCAGCTATAACAACAGCATCTTTCACCGGCTGATCCCCGGCTTTGTGGTGCAGGGGGGTGGCTTTGGTGTCGATCAAACGGCCTTACCGAGCTACGAGCCCGTGATCAACGAGTCCGGCAATGGCCTGTCGAACCTGACCGGCACCATCGCCATGGCCCGCACTCAGGATCCCGACAGCGCGACTCGCCAGTTTTACATCAATCTCAGCGACAATTTCTCACTCGATGGCGGCCGCAAGGCCGGTTATACCGTGTTTGGCAAGGTGGTCGACGGCGAGCAGGTACTGCAACGAATGGCGCAGGTTCCCACCGGCATGAACATCAAGTTGCGGGCGAGAGACGTACCGGAAGAAGACATCATACTGCAGCAGGTTCGCCGACTGGATAACGACGGAGCGGCGCATTAACGTCTTGAGCAAGGAAAAATGGACCCGGCAACTGGCGCTCTATGCCGAGCGCCGGGTGCTGACCCTGTTTGCCCTCGGCTTTTCCTCCGGCCTGCCGCTGCTGCTGGTGTTCGGCACCCTGTCGTTCTGGCTGCGCGAAGCCGGTGTCAGCCGCACCAGCATCGGTTTTTTCAGCTGGGTCGCCCTGGCTTACGGCGTGAAGTGGCTCTGGTCGCCGCTGGTCGATCGCCTGCCCCTGCCCTGGCTGTCCCGCGTGATGGGACGACGGCGCAGCTGGATGCTGTCGTCTCAGTTGATCATCATGGCGGCGCTGGCCGGCATGGCCTATTCAGACCCCACTACCCAGATGGTCAACCTGGCGCTGTTTGCCCTGGCGGTAGCCTTTGCCTCCGCCACCCAGGACATCGTTATCGATGCCTATCGCATCGAGTCCGCGCCGGAACGCTTGCAGGGAGCCCTGGCCGCCGCCTACATGACCGGCTACCGGCTGGCGATGATCATGGCCGGTGCCGGCGCCCTGGCCATTGCCGCCTGGGCCGGCTCCGATCTGGGATACGATCCCGCCGGCTGGCGAGCCGCCTACCTGTGCATGATGGGGTTGATGCTGGTGGGGGTGATCACCTGCCTGCTGCTGCACGAGCCCGAGGTCGACTTGCGCCAGCAGCAACAAGAACAGGCCGACCATCGCCAGCAGTTGATAGACAGGGGCTATCCCCGCTTGCTGGCCGGCCTGGTGGCGTTTTTCGCCAGTGCCGTGGTGGCGCCCTTTGCCGAGTTTTTTCACCGCTTCGGCCGCCAGGCGCTGGTGATTCTGGCATTGATCGCCTGTTATCGAGTGTCGGATGTGGTGATGGGGGTGATGGCCAACCCCTTCTACGTAGACATGGGTTTCAGCAAGTCGCAGATTGCCACCGTGACCAAGGTGTACGGCGTCATCATGACGCTGGTGGGCGCGGCGGTGGGCGGCATCATGGTCAGCCGTTTCGGCACCCTGCGCATTCTGATGCTGGGCGCCGTGCTGGCGGCCGGCACCAACCTGATGTTTGCGCTGATGAGCCAGCTGGGCCCGGATGTACGCTTGCTGACACTGATTATCTCGCTGGATAACCTCAGTGCCGGTATCGCCACCGCCGCCTTCATCACTTATCTCTCCAGCCTCACCAACGTGGCGTTTTCCGCCACCCAGTATGCGCTGTTCAGCTCGGTGATGATGTTGCTGCCCAAGTTTCTGGCCGGCTTCTCGGGGCTGGCGGTAGACGCCTACGGCTATGCGCCCTTCTTTATCGGCTCCGCCGCCATCGGCCTGCCGGTGCTGTGGCTTATCCGTAAGGTAGGTAAATCAAACAAGGGGTGAAAGGTAAGCTGTTGCCCTTTCCCCCTTCGCCATTGATCAATCGCGGAAGTTGTTGAACTGCAGCGGCTGCTCCTGCTCGCCCTGGCGCAATAGCGCCATCACCTGCTGCAAATCGTCACGCTTCTTGCCGGTCACCCGCAGCTGTTCACCCTGAATGGACGCCTGCACCTTGATCTTGCTGTCCTTGATCTGCTTGACCAGCTTCTTGGCGAGGGCGCTGTCGATCCCCTGCATGAAACTCAGCTCCTGAATATGACGCTTGCCGGAGCGCACTATGCTACCCGGATCCAGCACTTTGGTATCGATGCCCCGCTTGATCAAAGCTCCCCGCAGAATATCCCGCATCTGCTGTAGCTGAAACTCCGCATCCGCGCTCAGTTTCACCTTCTCGTCTTTCAGCTCGAAGCTGGCCTCGACCCCACGAAAATCGAAACGGGTATCCAGCTCCCGATTGGCGTTTTCCACCGCGTTACGCACTTCATTCATCTCAACTTCAGACACAATATCAAAAGACGGCATACCGACTCCTTTAAACGGTTTTGTTAACCGGCAGCGACAAAAAAACACACTGGCAACCATGACGCTTCGCGGCTAACTTATTAGGCTCAAACAAAAGTGATAATAACAAAATTCAGGGGATAGAGTGATGACGGAATGGACCATTCTCGGGGCGGGCGCCCTGGGTTGTGTAATGGCAGGTTTGCTGCGCCAACGAGGCGAGCGGGTCAGCTTTATGTTGTCGGCGCGCCACCGCGGCCATTTTCACCCCAATCTGGATCTGATCACCCTCGGTGGTCGCCATGAGCTGATTCAGAGCCGGCCCTGCTTTCCCGAGCAGGCCCGGCAGGTAGAATGTCTGCTGGTGTTCACCAAGGCCTACCAGGTGCTGGAAGCATTGAAAGGACTGCAAGGGCTGCCGACCACCACGCCCATCATTCTGTTTCATAATGGCCTGGGCGTAGCCGAGCAGGTACAGGAACTGTTTCCCCACAACCCGCTGATTGCCGGCGTCAGCAGTCACGGTGCCATGAAAGAAGGCGACTGGCTGGTGCGCCATACCGGCAAGGGCGACACCTGGCTGGGGCCAATGAATGCGGCGGCCAACGACTGGGCGCATCTGGTCAAGCCACTGGCGGCGGCGCTGGGCCATGCCGAGTGGAGTGAAGACATCAAGCTGCACCAGCATCGCAAGCTGGCTCTTAATGCGGTGATCAACCCGCTTACCGCCTGTCACAATATCCGTAACGGCCAGCTGCTTGAAGCCCGCTTTGCCGATGTGCTGGAGCAACTGAGTGAAGAGGTGTTTCAGGTGATGGTGAAGCTGGGCGAAACCGAAAGCCGGGAGGCCTTTCGCCGCCGTCTGCAGCAGGTGATCGAACTCACCGCCGTCAACTACTCCTCCATGCACCAGGATCTGGCCCACGGTCGCACAACCGAAAACGACTACATTACCGGTTACATTCTGGCCCATGCGGGTGCCCAGCCGGTGCCGGTCAGCAGTCAGCTTTATCAGGAAATACAACGCAGAGGCGGATGAAGCAACGCCATAAACCCGAGGCGGGAAGGCAAACCGGCAACATCTGTCCGTAGGGTCGATTTCAATCGACCAAAGGCCGTAATAGGCCGATAAAAAGGGTCGAATAAATTCGACCCTACGAAAGATTATACCGGTGTTTTCTGTATTACTGACGGCTTAAAACTGGCAGCTTGAGGCCAGGGTCAGGGCTTATACACCTTGACGTTATCGAAGCCCTGCTCCTTGAGCTGAATGGCCTGCAAACGGCTCATTACCCCACGGGCGCAATACAGCAGGTAGGTCTTGTCCGGATTCAGCTCGGAGAACTGGCTCGACAACTTGAAAAACGGCATGGTAATGACGTTATGGCCGGGAACGGTCAGCGGTGCCTCTTCCTCTTCTTCCGGAGAGCGAATATCGAGAATCACCTCGGCTCCATCGGTGCCCTGGCTGAATTCGACTTCCGGCAATTCCCATTTTTGTTCCAGCTTGCGCACATCTTCCACAAAGGCGGCCTGAATGGCGGTGTCGAGCACGGCAAAGTCGAAGTTGCTTTCTTCATGCTCCACCTTGCCCAGCTTGGCCTTGATGGTGGGGCTCTTGGAGATAACACCGCAATATTCCGGCATTTTCTCGGCATAGGCGGCGGTACCAATCTGGCGGGCAACATCGATGATGTCCTGCTTGTCGCTGGCGATCAGCGGCCGCAGTATCAGGGTATCGGTCACCCGGTCAATCACGTTGAGGTTGGTGACGGTCTGGCTGGATACCTGGCCCATCGACTCACCGGTTACCAGAGCGTTGATCGCCAGTTTTTCGGCCACGGCGGCGCCAGCACGCATCATCATCCGCTTCAGCACCACGCCCATGTGGCCGTTATCGACCTTGTCCAGAATTTCGCCGACCACTTCCTCGAAAGGAACCGAGATAAACTTGACCCGGTGCGAAGAGCCGAACTTCTTCCACAGGTAGTACACCACTTCGCGTACGCCCGCTTCGTGCTCGGCGCCACCGAGATTGAAGAAACAGTAGTGTACCCGGCTGCCGCGCTTGATGAACTGATAGGAAGACACGCCGGAGTCGTAACCGCCGGACATCAGGCTGAGCACGCTTTCCTGGGTGGCAATAGGGTAACCGCCCATGCCCGCATGCTGCTGGCTGATCAGGTAGAGGCGTTCGCCGTCCAGTTCCAGATTGACCTGCACATCCGGGTTCTTCAGCTTCACCCCGGCGGTATCACAGCGCTGGTTCAGACCACCACC
>JAAEZO010000158.1 GCA_018222825.1 Gammaproteobacteria bacterium | reverse complement strand
TGAAGTTGCGAATATTCTGATGGTCTTCACCGTCGGGATTGCCCAGCACATCGTTACGATAGAAGCTGCCAAAGCAGTCCAGGGTCTGTTGCTCGTTCAGCCCCTGCAGTCGGGCAAAAGCAAACAGCTTGCAGGAGCCGTTGTTCTGTCCGGCGTCGTTGCAAACGTCACCGTTGGTAAAGGCCGCGGGAGTAAAATCGTACAGCTGCTCTATTACTGCCATGGTGTCGGCAAATTCGATGGTCTCGGGATTGTTTTGCAGTTTTTGCTGCAGATCGTTCAGGGTCATCTTCTTTCCTTGATGGTCTGTTTGAAAACTTACTAGCGGTTCATTTATCGGACAAAGGGTTCACTCCGCCGACTAGCTATAAATACATCCGTGTAAGCTCTCTGTTTCATCCCTGAAACAGAAGGTCGGCGGAGCAACTCCCTTTGCCCTATTTCAAGCGCCGGAATCTCCTGCTTGATCTACAAACCGTCCGCCCATACATCCTATAGCTGCAGGCACTGGCGCATAAAACGGGAGATATCGGCAATTTCGGCGGCGCACACGCTGTGCTCCATCGGGTAGTGGTGATACTCGGGCACCAGGCCCCATTGCTGCAATTGCTGACAGGCGCGCTCGCCCAGCAGCTCCGGCACCACGCCATCGCGACTGCCGTGCAGTATCTGCACCGGCAGGTACTGGTTGGCCTCATGGCGCTGCAGGCTGTCGGCGGTGGCCAGATAGGTCGACATGGCAATCAGCCCGCCCAGCGGCTGATGAAAGCTCAAGGCCGCCTCGTAAACCACGGCGCCGCCCTGAGAAAATCCCGCCAGTATGATACGCCGGCTGTCGATACCCTGGGCTAGCTGCTGTTCAATCAATGCCTGCACCGCCACGGCCGAGGCTCGCAGCTGCACTTCATCCACTTCCCGCTCCAGGCTCATGGCCAGAATGTCATACCAGGCAGGCATCGGCAGGCCACCATTGATGGTGACCGGTATCTGCGGCGCATGGGGAAAGATAAAACGAATGGCAGTGCCTGCTGGCAGCTTAAGCTCCGGCACTATCGGCTCGAAGTCGTGACCGTCGGCTCCCAGGCCATGCAGCCAGATCACACAGGCATCCGGGTTGGGCGCCGTGTCTCGTACAATCGCATTCAAGGTGGTCATCTCAGGCTCCGTCAACAGGATAGAGGGTAATATCGATCAGGGTGGCGCCCTGCTCGTCGGCGGCCAGATCCAGACTGTCTCCCGGCTCCAGCACCCATAATTCGGGTTCGGCATCATGGCCGGACAGGTGGCGATACAACAGGCGTGGCGTGACGCTATGACTGCGATAAACCTGCCCCGGCGCCAGTTGATAAACCTGCACTTCGGCTTCGCCCCAGCGCCGGTCGGTCATTACATTGAAGTCCAGACACTCGCCGGCCAGCAGTCTGCAATCGACTTGCGCTTCACCGGGAAAAGCCAACGGTAGAAAGGGAGTATCCAGCACATGCTGGTTGCCATTCATGGTCAGTTCAAAGCCCGCCCCATCCATCAGCATCAGGATGCGGTCAATACCGGGAAAGTAAGAAAAGGGACCACTTTGGCCCACTCGGGCCATCGACACCCGCAGGCCAAAATCGCTGCCCGGCTCCCCCGGCAGCCGATACAGCTCCCGGGTCACGCCGCCGCCGTTTTTCCACGGCATGTCGATAAAATCTGCAGAGACCAGTCGTTTCGCCATTTGTTGTTAACCCCGAATCTGATGTTCAAGAACAGGTGGAAACTAGCGCAGCACCACCTGCAGTCGATCCCGACCGTTGTTTTTGGCCTGGAACAGCGCTCCATCGGCCCGGTTAATGGTGAGATCGACATCTTCATCGGGCAGATAGACTGTGAGTCCGGCGCTGATACTGAGCAGGGTCTCGCTCTCGCCTGCCAGCTTCAGCGAGCGAACCGCCTGCATCACGCGTTCGACGATGCCGTTGGCCTGCTCCAGTCCGGTTTCCGGCAACAATAGCATAAATTCTTCACCGCCCCAGCGAGCACAAAGATCATAGCCGCGCAGTTGCCTGGATATGGTGTCGGCCATCATGCACAGCACCCGATCTCCGGTCTCGTGGCCGAAAACATCGTTGATGCGCTTGAAATGATCCGCATCCAGCATCACCAGACTGAAAGGCTCACGGCCCCGCCGACAGCGGTCCAGCTCTTCGCGCAAGCGTTCCATCAACAGCCGTCGGTTGGCCAGCCCGGTCAGAGGATCACGCAAGGCGGCTTTTTTCAGCTCTTCGTTCAGCTCCAGCAAGCTGCGCTGATAACGGTCCGAAATACGGGTAATTTTTTCCAGTCGGCGCAGTTGCCGGTCGTACTGATGCAGCAGGTCATGGGTCTGGGTACGAGCCATCTCGTAACTGCTGTCGGAAATACGCAACAGTCGCTCCAGCCGTTCCCGCTGTTCCTTGTCTCGTTCCACCAGCTGTTGCAGCACCGGCAGCAGCGGGTTGTCCCGCAGCTTGGGGTCGGCAAGCAGTTGCTCCAGCTGCTGGTCGGTCAGGCGACTAGTCATGGGGCAGAATGTCGAAAGGAAAGGAGCAGTCCTCCTTGAACTCTTCGGCCAGCTCCACCACGCGCTCGTTGTCCGGGTCGTAGAACCAGCGCACGCTTACCTCACGACCACCTTCAAACGCCGCTTCCAGCAGGTCGAAGATATCCATCATCGCCTTCACGCTGCTGGTGTTCATGTAAACCAGGTGTAATTCCAGCTGTAGCGGCAAGGTCGAGCGCTGCAGAAACTGTTCGACCCACTCGATCACTTCGCCGAAAAACTCGAACGAGTTCTCAGGATAAGAGTCGCCCTGCATCGTCATCACCCCATTATCCGGGTTGCAGAGAATAGTAGGGGTAGACTGGCTACCAGTAATGTTTAATGACTTCATGGCCACTTCCGATTGCATATTCATATTACCGCCAACAAACTTAAAAAACCTCGGCTCTCACCCGTTTCCACCAGCTTGGCGGTCATCGGCCGGGATGACTTGCGGGCCACATCCAGCAGACCCAAACCGGCGCCGGAGCTCTCGTTACCCTCGCGAGGTTTACGTAATTGGGTTTTATAGGCCGATTTCAACTCCGCTTTATCCATGCCGGACAGTTCATCGATGCGTTGACACAGCCCCCGGCCGTCATTCAGCTCCACCAGGTTGCCGGCCAGCACCTGATAATGTCCGTCGTCACTACGCGCCACCACGACCGTGGCGGTGCCTTCGGCTTCACTGTAGGCCATACGCGCGGCGTAATGACGAATATTCTGGGTCAGTTCGATATAAACCCCAAACACGTCCATGGCGGCGGCAGACAGCGCCTGTTCCGCCTGCAGGTGATTTTTCAACGCCTTGCCGATTTCTTCAATCAGGCTGCGAGAAATGGGTCCGTTAAAACACAGCAGAATCTGGTTCTGGTTAAACTGTTCTCTTATCGACAGCAGGTCAATGGATGACATCTAAAGGCCTCATGATGATGAATCAACTTTGAACGCAAGCAGGGTAATATCATCCCGTTGAGGATGATGGCCCCGATAATCATCCAGCGCCTGTCTGAGCGCCAGCGCCTGCTCGTTGAGGGGCAAATGGGCATGGGTGCGCAGCAACTCGCGAAACTGGCTGCTGCCCAGGCCAAAGCCCTTGCTTCCCCCGGCCTGATCGGGATAACCGTCGGTGGCCAGGTAGTAAATCGCGTTAGGCTGCAGGGCCAGGGTGATGTCTTCAAAATGGGCATCCCGCCGGTCGAGCAAGGTACGCCGGCTGCCCTTGATTTCGTCGATACGGTCACCGTCACTGTGATACAGCGACATCTTGGCGCCGGCAAACACCAGTTGCTGGCTGTCTGGCGCCACCGACGCCAGCCCCACATCCATATTGGTGGCCAGCCCGCGCGGTAAATCACAGTCCTGCAACATGCCCCGCAGCGTGCGGTCTGCCAACTGCAGTATCGCCGCCGGTGACGCTATACCCTGTTCGCGAATGGCATGATCCAGGGCCGCCCGCGCCAGCATGGTCATCAGGGCGCCGGCGACGCCATGCCCGGCACAGTCGACCACCCCAACCAGAAAACGGCCCTGCTCACCGGGATGAAAAATATAGAAGTCGCCACCCACTACATCTCTGGGGCTCCACAGCACAAAATGCCGCTCGCCCAGCACCTCGGTCAATTGCTGATCCGGCAAAATGGCGCGTTGAATGAGGCTGGCATAATCGATGGAGTCGTTGATCTGCTGGTGCGCCTGACGCATTCTGTGATTGGTTTCTTCCAGCTCACGAGTGCGGCTCTGCACCTTTTGCTCCAGCTCTTCGGTATGGGTCTGCACCTTTTTTGCCATCACCCCGAAGGCAGCACTGAGGTCGCCGATTTCATCACCCGAAGATGGCGGCAAAGACACATCATAGCGCCCCTCGGCCATGGCGGTGGCGGAACTTTGCAACTGGCGCAGCGGTGACAGCATCAGTTTTTCCACCGCATAGGCCAGCGCCAGCAGCAAAACCGCCAGCATGGTCACAAAGACCAGCAGGGCGGTATTGATCCAGGCCCCTTCCAGCACCTGGGCCGCGCCCGGGTCGATGGCGGTCACCACATACCAGCCAAGTTCGGGAATAAAACTGAAGGCCAGTAACTGACGACGCCCCGACAGTTGAAACCAGTCGATGCTCACGCCGGAGGTGTCTGCCCGAGCCTCGTCCATCAACTGCTGCAACCGCTGCCGATCGGAATCATCATTAAACTGAGCCTGCAGGGTACGGCGATCGGCAGCGGCACCGGCAGCCGAGCCCAGCGCGATCAACTCGCTGTTGGGGTGCGCCTGAAAGGCACCCTGCTCGTCGATGATCATCGGGGTCACTCCGGCATCATCGGTATTGATAAAACGGTCAATAAAGCTGGTCAAATCGATACCGGTGCCGGCCAGGCCGAGCGGCCGGCCCTGATCTTCAATCAATACATTCAGCCACACGCGGGTCGTGCCCAGCCGCGTATCGCGGTTGACGTTGATATTGAGCTTTTCGCCCTGTTCCAGCACATTGAAAAACCAGCGGTCGTCGGGATTGTCGGGGGAGAGAAAGTATTGCGGCTCGCCGCCGAGCGGCTGTTCACGCTGGCCATAGTAATAGGCCCGCGAGTCGGCGCTGATGATAAAAAAGGAATGACTGCTGAAGTCGTCAATGAAGCCTTTGCCTTCGCGAAACAGCAAGGTCTTGTGCTGCTCGTCGCTTTCGTTCTCCAGCCACTGATGCATCAGTACCGAATCGGCAAAACGACTGGCCAGCGCCAAATCCCGCGACAACGGCACCAGAATATTCTGCCGGTTAAGCTGGGTAAAATTGCGGGCATAGGCTTTACCGAAGTAGTCCTGTATTCCACTCAACACCTGCCAACCAATACCACCGGCGGGAACAAACGCCAGTAAACAGGCCAGCAGCAGCGCCCATATCGATTTCGCGCGCAGTCCCTTACCCCAAATGGCCATTAGCATCCCTGTTATTCATCGGCACAACTCATTCGAAGCAGTTATTGTGCCGCAACCGCATAAAAACTCAATCAGCGAGTACAAATGACAGCAAAAAATAAATAA
>JAAEZO010000157.1 GCA_018222825.1 Gammaproteobacteria bacterium | reverse complement strand
TCGCGGCATAGTCCGCCGAGTAGTTGGTGTTCCACACGGTACCCACATCCATGAACACGCTGGTACGCAGCGAGCGCTGCAGATCTTCACCGGCGAACGGCGTGGGTACAATCAACTCGGCCGAGGCCGCCACCAGGGCGTTGCCGCCAATAGTGCTGTCGTCGCCTTCAAACTGGCCATTTCTCTTATACACGGCACGCGGGCCTACCGAGTTGCTCTTGAAGCCACGCAGGGTACTGAAGCCACCCGCGTAGTAGTTCTCGAAGAAGGGCAGGCCCTGGCTGCCGTTGGTGGCATCACCGTAGCCGTCACCATAAGAGGCGCGGAACTTGCCGGTCAGCACCCAGTTATGCTCGCGATCGAGCGGGAAGTAATGGGCATCGTCGAAGCTGGTCTTGTAATACTGCAGATCCGACCCCGGCACCGTTACCTTGAGCGACAAATTTTGCCGACTACCGGCAGTAGGGAAGTAACCCCGGTTCAGGGTATTACGGGTCCAGCCGGCGGTAATGTCGAAAGTATTAAAGGCGATTTCATTATTCGCAGACACGTTTTCGCCATGCAGGCTCCAGAAGTCGTCCAGCTGCACATAGCTGTCGCTCGGTTTGCCCAGGCTGTTGTGCTCGAAGCCGGCGCTGAAGTTCAGGCGGTTATCTTCGTCGATCGGGAAGCCGCTCAGGGCACGAACGCCATAGAGGGTGCTGTCGTAATCGGCAATGTTGGCGTCGTCGGCTTCAAACTGGCGGTAATAGAGTCGGCCACCGAGACTGACACCGTCGACGGTGAAGTAAGGGTCCGTGTACTCCAGCGACACATCCTTGGAGTAGTCGTTCATCTGGGAGTTGATGCCTACCCGGTTGCCGGTGCCGAGGAAGTTGTCCTGCTGCAGGCCCGCCTGAATGCTGAAACCGGAGTCGGTACCGAAGCCGATGCCGAAGTTGATGGAGCCGGCCGGCTGCTCCTTGACGTTGACGTCCAGATCCACCTGATCGTCTTCACCGGGAATGCGGCGGGTTTCCACTTCGACGGTTTCGAAGAAGCCCAAGCGGTTCAAGCGGGTACGGGACTGTTCCACGTCTTCACTCGACAGCCGAGCGCCTTCCATCTGCCGCATTTCACGGCGCAGTACTTCGTCTTTGGTAATAACGTTACCGCCGAAGTTGATGCGGCGAACATAAACCCGGTTGCCCGGATCGATATTGACCACCAGCTCCACTTTCTTGCTGGTTTCATCGATCTGCGGAAAGGTGGCTATTTGAGGATAGGCATAGCCGAAGCGGCCGAGGAACTTGGACAGCACCTCTTCCATGTGGGCCACATCGGCAGCGGAATAGAGATCTCCGGCCTGTAGCGGAACCAGCGCTTCCAGCTCGGACTGGCGGTCGATCAGATTGCCGCGCAGGTTCACGCCAGACACCGTATAACGCTCACCTTCGGTGACATTGAGGGTGATATAGACCCCTTCCTTGTCCGGCGACATCGACACCTGGGTCGAGGTCACTTCGGCCTTGAGGTAACCCCGATCCCGGTAGTAGGAACGCAGGGTTTCGATATCACCGGCCAGCTTCTGCTTCTGATAGCGCTGATCGGCCATGAAGTTCCACCAGGGGGCGCTGTCGGACAGCTCCAGCTGATCCAGCAACTGTTCTTCGCTGAAGGCTTTGTTGCCGACGATGTTGATCTGCTTGATCTCGGCTGCTGGCCCTTCCACGAATTCGAATTTAAGATCGACCCGGTTGCGCGGCAGCGGCGTCAGCACCGCCTTGACCTGGGCGGAATATTTGCCCACGCCGTAGTAAAAATCTTCCAGCCCCTGTTCGAGCGAGCTCAGGGTGGTGCGATCCAGCGGTTCGCCAATCCGTACCCCCGCGCCTTCGAGGCTCTGCGTGAGCTGCTCTTCCTTGATTTCCTTGTTGCCGCTGAAGCTGATACCGGCAATGGTCGGCCGTTCGGTAACCTGAACTACCAGGATGCCGTTCTCGCGCAGCAACTGTACGTCTTCGAAGTTGCCGGAGGCATAGAGACTCTTGATGGCCTCAGCCAGGCGAGCGGCATCCACTTCTTCACCGACCCGCACCGGCAGGCTGAGCAGGGTCGCCCCCAGGGTAACTCGCTGCAGGCCCTTGACCTGAATGTCCTGCACCACAAAAGGGCTTATGCCGCCCTGTGCATGGGCCAGCATGCTGGCGCCCAGCAGACAGGACGCAACCAGTGTTTTTTGAACTGCTCTTTTTTTAACTGCCCTTTCTTTAACTGACATGGTGTGACTTTATCCTTGTGTCGGTCGCCCTAGAGGCGAGCAAAATCGTTAAACAGCGCCAGTCCCATCAACATCATCAAGAGCGCAGCGCCAATCCTGAAACCGATTTCTTGTATTTTTTCCGGTACCGGTCGTCCGGTTACCGCTTCAATCGCATAAAACAGCAGATGACCGCCATCCAGTACCGGCAGCGGCAACAGGTTGATGATGCCCAGATTCACGCTGACCAGCGCCATAAAGCCGAGAAAATAAACCAGCCCGAACCCGGCAGTAGCACCCGCGCCTTTGGCGATGGAAATGGGGCCGCTCAGGTTATCTACCGAGACGATGCCGGTCAGCAGTTTGCCAAGCATCTGGAAGGTCAGTACCGTCAGATCCCAGGTTCGGCTGATACCAGCCCCGATGGCGGCGATCGGGCCATAGGTAAGTTCGAAACGATACGCTTCTGCTACCGGCAGCACCTCGGGGGCTACGCCCGCATAACCGATGACCCGGTCACGACTTTCACGCCGCTCCGGCGTCAGCGTGAGGCTCAGGGTCTGACCCTCACGCACCACCTGAAGTTCCATAGGAATCTCGGGGGAAGCCTGAACCAGCGAAACCAGCTGCTGCCAGTCAGCCAATGGCTCACCATCGATCGCCTTCAGCGTATCGCCAGCCAGCACCCCGGCAGCGGCAGCGGGACCATTGTCAACCACCTCGGCCACGTTCAGGGTCAGTTCCGGCCCCACCGGCACCAGCCCCAGGGCGGTAATCGGCGAGGTTTCATCCGGATCAAACTGCCATTCAGCCAGCGGAATAAGGGCTTCGCGGCGCTGACCGGCATTGTCTGTCACCTCAAACAGGGTTTCATCATCCCCGAGACGACCGAGCAGTGCAAAGTTCACCTCTTCCCAGGTACGCACCGCTTTGCCATCGATGGCCAGAATTTCCATGCCCGGTGTCAGGCCGCCCTCGGCCGCCGGCGAGGCAAGGGTAACGTCGTTCAGCACCGGCTTCACCGCCGGTACTCCAATCAGAAACATCAGCCAGAAGGCGAAGATGGCAAAGGCGAAGTTGGCCATAGGGCCGGCGACCACGATCGCCATACGCGCCCACACCGACTTGCGGTCAAACGCCTGCTCCTGCAGATGAGCAGGTACTTCGTCCACCCGATTATCGAGCATCTTGACGTAGCCGCCGAGTGGTATCATCGCCAGCACATATTCGGTGCCGTCTTTACCCATGCGCCGCCAGATCGGCTTGCCGAAGCCAATGGAGAAACGTTCTACCTTGACGCCGTTGCGGCGCGCCACCCAGAAGTGGCCGTATTCATGTACCGCAACCAGAATACCGAGGGCGACAATAAAGGCGCCCAGATTCCACAATATGTCGCCCATCATGTTTTCCTTATCAATGCGGTGGCACAACGGCGTGCTGCGCCATCCAGCGCGATGATCTCGTCCAGGCTCTTCGCCCGGGTGCTACCCAGCTGCTGCATCACCGCATCGTTGACCGAGGCGATGGCCATAAAATCAAGCGAGCCTGCCAGAAACGCCGCTACCGCCTCTTCATTGGCCGCATTCAGTGCCGTGGTCGCGCCCTGGCCGCTGGCACAGGCCTCGATGGCCAGTTGCAGGCAGGGATAACGCGCCATGTCCGGCGCCATAAAGCTCAGTTCACCCAGCTTGCAGAAATCCAGTGGCGCCACCCCGGAGGCGATGCGCGCCGGATACGCCAGCGCGTGTGCTATGGGGGTCATCATATCCGGCTGACCGAGCTGGGCCAATACCGAACCGTCCGAATACTGTACCATGGAGTGGATCACCGACTGGGGATGCACCAGCACCTCCAGCTGATGAGGTGCTGCATTGAACAGCCAGCGCGCCTCTATGTATTCCAGCCCCTTGTTCATCATGGTGGCGGAGTCGACCGAGATTTTCGGTCCCATCGACCAGTTGGGATGCGCCACCGCCTGAGCCGGGGTCACATTGGCCAGTTGGTCTACCGGGGTATAACGGAAGGGACCGCCGGATCCGGTGAGCAGTATCTTGCTGACCCCCGCCTCCACCAGACTGCCCCGCCCCGGGTTTTGCTGTAGCTCGCTGGGAAGGCATTGAAAAATCGCGTTGTGCTCGCTGTCGATCGGCAGCAACTGGGCACCACTGCGGTGTACCATGTCGATGAAGAGTTCGCCACTCATCACCAGCGCTTCCTTGTTGGCCAGCAATACCCGCTTGCCGCTCTTTACCGCCGCCAGGGTAGACAGCAAACCGGCGGCACCGACAATGGCCGCCATTACTGTGGTGATCTCCGGATCCGCGGCCACCTCGCACAGCGCCTCGGCCCCGCTCAGCACTCGAGTTTTACCGCCCTGCTCGGCCAGTTGCCGACGCAGCTCACGTGCCGCCGCCTCATCAACCATCACCGCATAGCGAGGCGAAAATTCCAAACAGTCGGCCAGCATGCGCGCGACCTGCCGGTTGGCTGTCAGTGCAAAAATACCAAACCGATCGGGATGCCGACGCACCACCGACAAGGTGCTCTGACCGATGGAGCCGGTGGCTCCGAGTATGGTTAAGAGTTCCATCAGCTTAACAACCTGACGACCACGATAAACACCGGCAGGGCGGCGGTGAGGCTGTCGATGCGATCCATAATGCCACCATGGCCCGGCAGTATGCGGCCTGAGTCCTTGATGCCCGCTTCCCGCTTGAACATGCTTTCAACCAGGTCGCCCAGCACAGAAGCGAACACCGCCACCACGGAAGCCACCAGCAGAATCACACTTTCCTGCATCGGTAACGCCATGGTCTGCGTGACCGCCAGCGCCAGCAGGCTCGCTGCCACCACGCCACCGATCATGCCTTCGATGGTCTTGCCCGGGCTGACCCGGGGGCACAGTTTGTGCTTGCCAAAAGCCTTGCCGGCAAAATAGGCGCCGGTATCGGCCACCCACACCAGCGACATCACGAACAACAGCAACCAGGCACCAAAGAAGGGATTCTCCTCATACTGATAACTGCGCAGCGCCAGCAGCGCCCAGAAAAAGGGGATCAGGCTAAGCAGTGCAAACAGCGCCTTTAGCCACTGTCGTCCCTGCCAGCAGGCAGCACTACGCGGGTAAACCAGCACCAATACCAGTGAAATCAGCCACCAGGCGGCACCGGCGCCGAGCACCAGAGAAACGGTATCATTCAGTTCCGGATTCCAGACCTGATCAATGGGCACCATGGCCATCAATCCGATCAGCACCAGGGCCAGAGAAACCATCACCACATTGGCCTTGCGCGGGTCGATAAAACGCCCCCACTCCCGGCCCGCCAGCAGAAAGACACCGCCGGCAAAGAGCGTAAAGAACGGCAGCGGCAACAGAAAAATGGCGGCCAGCACCAGGGGGATCAGGCACAGGGCCG
>JAAEZO010000156.1 GCA_018222825.1 Gammaproteobacteria bacterium | reverse complement strand
GTGAGGCTTTCTTTACGATGGATATGCTTTATTTCAACACTGAACCGGTAGCGTTTGCCGTTTACCGTCAGGGAAACCTGGGCATTAGAGTAAGGAGGGCCATCCGGCTTTGAGGAAAATGTAGACTCACTCTGGATATGCGAGGGCAGATTATCCATGGCCAGCATCAGCAGAGTCGCGTTAGTGTTCACACATAATAACCGTTCATGAATCATGAACAAATCATAACTGTGAACATCAAGAGCTGCAAGAGGCTGGTTATCCCAGTTGGCTTCATCTTTGCTGCAACTGTCCGAGCGCCGAAGATTTTGATAATTCTCTGCTCAAAAGATGAACTTCTGTGTCACGAGCATGAACAATGGCGGTGCGCCCGTGTCAAAGGTTATATGCACCCCAGAGCAAAAAAGCCCCTGCATGCAGGGGCTTTTTTCATTTATTCACGAGCAACTGGCATCATTCCCACTCGATGGTCGCCGGCGGCTTGCCGGATATATCGTAAACCACGCGGGAAATGCCGTCGATTTCGTTGATGATACGGTTGGACACATGCCCCAGGAAGTCATAAGGCAGGTGCGCCCAGTGAGCAGTCATGAAGTCGATGGTTTCTACCGCACGCAGCGAAACAACCCAGTCGTACTTGCGGGCATCGCCCATGACACCGACCGAACGTACCGGCAGGAACACGGTAAATGCCTGGCTGACCTTGTTGTACAGGTCGTGATTGTGCAGTTCTTCAATGAAGATGGCATCGGCCCGGCGCAGCAGGTCGCAATATTCCTTCTTCACTTCGCCCAGCACACGTACGCCCAGGCCCGGCCCCGGGAACGGATGACGATAAAGCATGTCGTAAGGCAGACCCAGTTCCAGGCCAACCCGACGCACTTCATCCTTGAACAGCTCTTTCAGCGGTTCAACCAGCTTCATTTCCATGTCGTCCGGCAGGCCACCCACATTGTGGTGAGACTTGATCACATGGGCCTTGCCGGTGGCAGAGCCGGCAGACTCGATCACGTCGGGATAGATGGTGCCCTGAGCCAGCCATTTAACGTCTTTGATCTTGCCCGCTTCTTCATCGAACACTTCGATGAACACGCGACCGATGATCTTGCGCTTGGCTTCCGGATCGTTTTCGCCGGCCATCGCTTCCAGGAAGCGGTGCTCGGCATTCACATGAACAATGTTCAGCCCGAAGTGATCGCCAAACATCTCCATGACCTGCTCGGCTTCGTTCAAACGCAGCAGGCCGTTATCCACAAACACACAGGTCAGCTGTGAGCCAATAGCCTGGTGCAGCAGCATGGCGGTAACCGAAGAATCAACACCACCAGACAGGCCCAGCAGTACCTTGTCGGTACCCACCTGCTCGCGAATACGGGCAACCGCATCATCGATAATGGTGGCCGGCGTCCACAGTGCTTCACAACCACAAATGGTGCGAATGAAATGCTCCAGCATGCGCGCGCCCTGACGGGTATGCGTCACTTCCGGGTGGAACTGCACACCGTAGAAATGACGGCTCTCGTCGGCCATGGCCGCAAAGGGGCAACTGCCGGTCTGGGCAACTTTATGGAAACCTTCAGGCAGCGCAACCACTTTATCGCCGTGGCTCATCCACACATCCAGCAACGGCTTGCCGTCGGCATCGATGGCGTCTTCGATATTGGCAAACAGGGCACAGTCGGCAACCCGCTGCACCTGAGCGTAACCAAATTCGCGCTCGGTAGAACCAGCCACAGAGCCGCCCAGCTGCTGAGCCATGGTCTGCATGCCGTAGCAAATGCCAAACACCGGTACACCGGCGTTAAACACGTACTCAGGCGCGCGCGGACTGCCGGCCTCGGTGACCGACTCTGGTCCCCCGGACAAGATAATGCCATTCGGATTGAACTCGCGGATCTGGGCTTCGGTTACGTCCCAGGCCCACAGCTCGCAATATACGCCCAGCTCCCGAACCCGGCGGGCAATCAGCTGAGTGTATTGAGAGCCGAAATCCAGGATCAGGATCCGGTTATCATGAATATTTTTGGTCATCGTCTTCCTACTCGTTACAAAGACCGCCTGTGGGGGGCCAGACGGCAATAGAAAAACGGGGGAACCAGCCCCCCGTTTACTGCGTGTCGGGATCAACCCAACCGGTAGTTGGGCGCTTCCTTGGTAATGGTCACATCGTGTACATGTGATTCCTGGATGCCCGCGCCGGATATCTTAACAAATTCTGCCTTGGTGCGCAGGTCATCAATGGTGGCACTGCCGGTCAGCCCCATGGCACTGCGCAGACCGCCCATCTGCTGATGGATAATCGCCTTGAGCATGCCCTTATAGGGTACCCGACCTTCAATGCCTTCCGGTACCAATTTGTCGGCGGCGTTGTCGGTCTGGAAGTAACGGTCGCTGGAGCCCTTGCTCATGGCACCCAGTGAACCCATGCCGCGGTAAGACTTGAACGAGCGGCCCTGGAACAGCTCGATTTCGCCCGGCGATTCTTCGGTACCGGCAAACATGGAGCCCATCATCACGCAGTTGGCGCCAGCGGCCAGTGCCTTGGCGATGTCGCCCGAGAAGCGAATACCACCGTCGGCAATCACCGGAATATCCAGCGCTTTCAATGCTTCAACCGCATTGGCCACCGCGGTAATTTGCGGTACACCGCAACCGGTCACGATACGAGTAGTACAGATAGAGCCGGGGCCAATACCCACTTTAACCGCACTCACACCGGCTTCGGCCAGTGCCAGGGCGCCGGCGGCGGTGGCCACGTTACCACCGATGATCGGCAGATCGGGAAAAGCCGCACGGGTTTCACGAATACGCTGCAACACGCCTTCGGAATGACCGTGAGAGGAGTCGATCAGCAGTACGTCGAGGCCTGCATCAACCAGTGCCTGAATACGCTCTTCGTTGCCCGGAGCAGCACCCACGGCGGCCCCTACACGCAGGCGGCCACGCTCGTCTTTACAGGCGTTGGGCTTGCTTTCGGCTTTCTGGAAATCCTTGGCACTGATCATGCCGGTGAGCTGGCCGTTGGCACCCACCACCAGTACTTTTTCGATACGGTGCTGCTGCATCAGCGCTTCAACCTGGTCGCGAGACGCGCCGGCCTTAACGGTGACCAGGCGAGATTTTTCGGTCATTACCTCGTTAACCAGCTTGCTCATGTCCTGCACAAAGCGAACATCACGGCCGGTGATAATGCCTACCAGCTCGCCTTCAGCTGTGACTACCGGGTAACCGGCAAACCCATTCAGCAGGGTCTGTTCACGCACTTCGGCAATGGTCATGTCGGGGCGAACCGTAACCGGGTCGGACACCACGCCGCTTTCGAACTTCTTCACCTTGCGTACCTGGGCGGCCTGGGCTTCAATCGACATGTTTTTGTGAATAAAGCCGATGCCCCCTTCCTGAGCGAGCGCAATAGCGAGATCGGCTTCGGTCACGGTATCCATGGCGGCAGAAACAATGGGAATGTTGAGGTGAATGTCTTTTGTCAGGCGGGTACGAAGATCCGCAGTGTTGGGCAATACGGTGGAGTGAGCTGGGACCAGCAGTACATCATCAAAGGTCAGGGCGTCTTGGGCAATCCTAAGCATCGCAATATTCACCATCAGTTGGGGGGTAAAATAGGTAAAAATATTGCCGATGAATTTTAGGCATGTCCCCCCCTTCGGTAAAGCGATTTTTGTGATTTTGGCAAATTAAGCGCAAAATAGCCGTAAAAGCCGCTTACTTTAATATAAAGACACTTATCAGGGGCCATTTTGCATCAGGATAAATCAACAGAAATTTACACGGTCACCCGCCTGAATCGCCATGCGCGGCTGCTGCTGGAAGGCGAAATGGGCGCGGTGGCCCTGAGCGGCGAAATATCCAACCTCGCCACTCCGGGCTCGGGTCACTGGTATTTTTCGCTAAAAGACAATCAGTCCCAGCTGCGCTGCGCCATGTTTCGTGGCAATAATCGCAGCGTTGGATTCAAGCCTAAAAACGGCGATCAGGTACTTATCTTCGGCAAAGTAACGCTTTATGAGCCGCGAGGCGACTACCAGCTGGTGGCGCAAACCATGGCCCCCGCCGGTGAAGGTTTGCTCAAGCAGCAATTTGAAGCACTCAAACGCAGCCTGGGCGATGAAGGGCTGTTCGACAGTGCACGCAAGCGCCCGTTACCCGAGCATCCGACCCGCATCGGCATCATCAGTTCGCCCACCGGCGCAGCATTACACGACATTCTGACCGTGTTGGCCCGCCGGGCGCCCCATTTGCAGATTATTCTCTACCCCAGCCAGGTACAGGGCGAACCCGCCGCCATGCAACTGGTTTCGGCCCTGGCCACCGCCAACCGCCGCGCCGAAACCGACCTGTTGATTCTGGCCCGGGGTGGCGGCTCGCTGGAAGACCTGTGGTGTTTCAACGACGAACGGCTGATACGCGCCATCGCCGCCTCCACCTTGCCGGTGGTCAGCGCCGTGGGCCATGAGGTAGATATTACCCTGAGCGATCTGGTGGCCGACCTGCGCGCCCCTACCCCGTCGGCTGCCGCCGAGCTGGTAAGCCAGGACGGCAATGCCCAGCAGCAACAGTACCAGCAAAAACTGCAGCGGCTGCAGCTTGCCCAGCAGCGCTACCTGCTGCAAAGCCGACGCCAGCTGGAACGACTGGAGGCACGCCTTGGCCGCCAGCACCCCCGCCAACGGCTGCAACAACAGGCCCAGCGGCTGGATCAGTTGCAACTGCGCCTGCAACGGGCGATGAACCGGCGGCTGGAGCAAACTCGGCAGCGTCTGAGCAATGTCCTGCTGCGCTTGCAACACCAGCATCCGGCCCAACGGCTACAGAACCGTCAGGCACTGCTAAACGGCCTGCAGCTGCGCCTGAACAGCCTGATAAAAGCTCGCCTGGAACACAGCAGTCACCGGCTGGCACTGGCCGGATCCCGGCTCAACGCCATGAGCCCGCTGGCTACGCTGGCTCGAGGCTACAGCATCACCCAGTACCAGGATCGGGTGCTCACCGATGCCAGCGACCTGCAACCAGGAGACACCATTCGCACCCGACTGGCGAAGGGTGACGTCATTAGTCAGGTGCTGGAAAGACGTGAAGCCTGAGGACTAAAGCAAAAAAAGTAACGCCCTCGAAACGTACTCCATGAAAAAGGGCGCCTTGGCGCCCTTTTTGTTTATCTGCTCGGGATCAGTGCCCCGTCCGGCAGTTCATCATCTTCTATCGCCTCTCCGTGCAAGCGATAGTGGGCAATCATCTGCTCCAGTACCTTGCACTCGGCCACCAGCTGCAAACTGGCGGTGGCGGCAGAATGAGACTGCTGCAGGGTCTGGCCCGACGAGTCTCGTACCCGGGTAATGTTGTAACTTACCTCGGCACACACCGCGCTCTGCTCATCGGCCGAGGTCGATACCAGCGCATTCAGCTCGTTGATACGGGCCACCTGCTCGATAATGGCCTGTAACGAGTCCATGGCCGCCTGAGTACTGGCCACGCTGCTCACCGCCTGCCCTTCGGCCTTTTCGATGGCATGCACCGCATCTTTCGCCTCACTCTGCAGCAGTCGAATCATGCCGGTAATTTCTTCTGCCGAATGTTGCGTACGCAGCGACAGAGTGCGTACCTCGTCCGCCACCACCGCAAAGCCACGCCCGGCCTCGCCGGCCCGCGCCGCCTCAATGGCCGCATTCAATGCCAGCAGGTTGGTCTGCTCGGCAATGCCCTTGATCATGTCCAGCACCTTGCCAACCTGATCA
>JAAEZO010000009.1:24608-39515 GCA_018222825.1 Gammaproteobacteria bacterium | reverse complement strand
CCTCGGGGCCGTCGCCGGTCGACACACAAAAACAGGTACTGGCGCTGCGGCCACAATTGACCGCCACAATCAGCAGTTGTTGGCGCTGAGCCTGATAGAAGGAGTCGGCATGAGGGCCGTCGAGAAAATGCCGGTCCTGAATGGCCAGCGCCGCCAAATCACACCCGCGCAGGCCGATAAAGGCGAGTCGTCTCGGCTCGGGCTTCACCGCCCGAAAACGCAAGCCCTCCTCGGTGTGTTCGGCTCGCCACAGCACTTGCCGGGGTTGAAACAGCCAGGGCTTTAGCCCCTGAGGGCCGGTATTCCAGGCAAAGGCACGCCGACTGCCGGCATCATGCTGCAACCGGTAGGCACCGGCGTCGGCCTGTTCCTGCCAGCCCCAGGGCAACTCGTCGATATTGTGGAGGGGAGCAAACAGAATGGCATCGTCTTTTACCTGGGGGCCTATCACTTCATAACCGGCCTGCACCAGCGCCTGATGCAGCCGGGGCAGATGCCGGTGCGACAACAAGCGCCTAGTCATGGTGGGCCCGGGCCAGCAGCCAGTCACGCCAGGCGCCCAGCCCCTCGCCGGTACTAGCCGACAGTGTCAGGATTTCGACCCGCGGATTCAGCCGGCGCAGTGATGCCTTCACCATTTCCAGATCAACATTCAGATAGGGCAGCAGATCGATTTTATTGATCACCACCAGCTCGCAGCCGGCGAACAGGTGAGGATATTTATCGGGTTTGTCTTCGCCGTCGGTGACCGCCATCATCGCCACCCTATGCTGTTCACCCAGATCGAACAGCGCCGGACACACCAGGTTGCCCACGTTCTCGACCAGCACCAGGGAGCCCACCGCCGGTGCCAGACTGGCGAGGCCCGCCTGTATCATCTGGGCATCCAGGTGGCAGCCGGTGCCGGTGTTGATCTGTAGCGCCCGCCCGCCGCTGGCCTGAATGCGGCGAGCATCATTCTGGGTTTGCTGATCGCCTTCCAGCACCGCCATCGGTGGCCAGTCGGGACCGGCCCCTTTGAAGGTGGCCTCCAGCAACTGGGTTTTGCCGGCGCCCGGCGTGCCCATCAGGTTGATGCAGGTGATCTGGTTGGCCGTCAGCCAGTCGCGGTTTTGTTGGGCCAGGGCATCGTTGCCGGCCAGCAACGCCTGCTGCAACTGCAGGCTGTCGCCGTCCTGATGCAGATGGCGATGCGCATCACTATCGGGCTCAGACAACCTGGCTTTTTCGCCGGCACATCCACAGTGTCCACACATCATTCGAATCCTATTTCCGTCAACAGCAGTTGCCGTCCCGAGGTCAGAATATAATCGTAGCTGCCACAGCGGCAGGCGTCGCCCGGGCCGCTCGGTGCAAAGTGTCGGCCGCAGGCGCGGCATTCTACCCGGGCGGGCACGGTGTCGATGATCAGCTCGGCCCCACTCAGCCCGGCATTCTGCTTGACCATGTCGAAACAGAACTGCAGCCGCTCACCATCAACGCAGCTCAGGTTACCCACTTCGATACGGACGCGAGTCAGCTTTCTGTGCGCATAGGGTTCAAGCTGAGTCAGCAGCGCCCGTACCACCGACAGTTCATGCATGATCAGCAAATCCGCGGTAATTGCAGGCCATAAGGCACCTCCAGCAACCGCTCGCCGCCGTAAGGGGTCAGCAGACTCAGTCGCCCCGGCGACGACGGCGCCACCACCTCACCGATAATGCAAGCATGCCGGCCCAGAGTATGCTCGCGCCACAAGGCCAGCGCCTGCTCGGCCTGCTCGGGACAAATCACCATGGCGGCCATTCCTTCATTGGCGAGAAACAACGGCTCCAGCCCCAGCAGTTCACACAGGGCCAGCGTCTGGGGGCGGATCGGCAACTCGTTTTCGATCAATTGAATGCGCACGGCCGACGCTCCGGCCATTTCGCTCAGCACGCCGCCCAGGCCACCCCGGGTGGCATCGCGCAGGCAGCGCACGCCCGAGCACCGAGCCAGCACCGGCTGAATCAACCCATGCAGGGCGGCACAATCGCTGGCCAGCTCTCCAATCAACCCCAGATCTTCCCGGGCCAGCATGACGGCGGCTCCGTGATCACCCACATGGCCGTTTACCAGCACCTTGTCGCCGGGTCGGGCCGAGCCGATGGAAAGACTCAGCCCCTCCGGTATCACCCCCACGCCGGTGGTGTTGATAAACAGCTTGTCGGCCATGCCCCGCTCCACCACCTTGGTATCGCCGGTCACTATGGTTACTCCGGCCTCACGGGCGGCCTCGGCCATGGAACCAACCAGACGCTCAAGCAGCACCAGCGGCAGCCCTTCTTCGATGATGAAGGCGGCGGTCAGATAGAGGGGAGTGGCGCCGCCCACGGCGAGATCGTTGAGAGTGCCGCATACCGCCAGCTTGCCGATGTCGCCGCCGGGAAACTCCAATGGGCTGACCACAAAGCTGTCGGTGGTCAGCGCCAGCCTGTCGCCCCGGGTGAGCAGAGCGGCCAGTGGCAGCCGGGCCTGATCTTCCTTTTGCAGCAGGGGGCCATCATCGAAGGCGGTAAGAAAAATCTCGTCAATCAGGGTATGCATGGCCCCGCCGCCGGCACCATGGGCCAGGGTAATGGTTTGCTCTTTGCGGCTCACCTCAGCTCCTCGGGTCGGTACTGATAATAGGCGGCGCAGGCCCCCTCACTGGATACCATGAGGGCACCGACCGGGTTCTGCGGGGTACAGTGGCGACGAAACAAGGGGCATTGATGCGGTTTGATTCGACCGGTAAGCACGGCATTGCAATACGCGGGTTCGGTCGCGGTTTTTATTTGCGGTGTTGATATCAGAAGTTCGGCCGCATCCAGATGACGATATGGCTCCCGCACCCGCACGCCCGAGTCCGGCACCAAGCCCAGCCCCCGCCAGTGGCTGTCGACGCCCGGTTCGAAGGCCTCGTCAATCACCTTGAGCGCGCTCGGGTTACCGTCGGGTGCCACCACCCGGGCATAGGCGTTTTCGATGGCACAGCGCCCCTCGGCCAGCTGCAGCACCAGTTGATACAGCGCCTGTAAAAAGTCCACCGGCTCGAAGCCGGCGATCACCAGCGGCTTGCGATATTGGTCGGCAATGGGCGCATATACCCGGCTGCCGATCACCATGCTGACGTGCCCCGGCCCCACAAAACCGTCGAGCCGAATATCATCGGCTGCCAGCAGCGCGGTCAGGGTCGGCATCAGCCGAATGTGATGACACAGAAAACGCAGATTGGTGAGCCCCGCCCGCTCGGCGGCCAGCAGCGAATAGGCGGTACCGGGCATGGTGGTGTCGAAACCGATGGCGAAAAACACCACCAGCTTGTTAGGATTGGCTCGGGCCAGCGCCAGGGCATCGAAGGGAGAATAAAGTACCTTTACCTCGGCCCCCTCGGCTTTGGCCTGCAGCAGGCTGCCTCGCGTACCGGGTACCCGCAGCGGATCACCGAAGCTCGCCAGCATCACGTTCGGCTGCCGCGCCAGGCTGACCGCCTGATCGACCGCCGCCACCGGCAACACGCAAACCGGGCAGCCGGGGCCGTGGATAAACTCGATGGAGGAAGGCAGTAACTGATTCAGCCCGAAGCGAAAAATGGCATGGGTATGGCCGCCGCACACTTCCATGATCTGCAGGGGTCTACCGAGGCGCGTCGCCACCGGCTCGGCCGCGGCGGTAATGGCCGCCAGCAGGGCCTTGACCCGGCCGGCATCACGAAAATCATGGGTAAGACTCATGACTCGCCCCCTTCTTCCATTTGCGCCAGCAGGGCCAGGGTACGGTCGGCTTCCTGCTGGTCGATCACCGCCATGGCAAAGCCCACATGCAAGAGCACCCATTGCCCCACCAGCACCGAAGGGTCACCACCATCGGCGGCCAGCAGGCCAATATTGATTTGGCGGCGCACGCCGGCGGTGTCTGCCAGCGCCAACCCGGCGTCGGCATCCACAATGGCGATGACTTTGGCCGGTATTCCCAAACACATAAGCCGTGCTCCCTGGTCGCTAACTGCCAATTTTCGCCGTATAAATGGCATCGGTAGGGTCCAATTTATTGGACCGCGAGAATGACGGATAACGCCATTGGTCGAATAAATTCGACCCTACGAGACCGGCGACTTATCGGTCATCAGCCTTGCTGCAATTGCGCCAGAGCAATGGCCGCTTGGCCCAGAGCGATGCCGCCGTCGTTGCTGGGGGCCCGACTCTGGGTCAGTACGGTCAGTCCCATGGCTTCCAGCTCTCCTGCCAGCGGCTCCAGAATCAGCCGGTTTTGCATCACGCCGCCGCTTAGCGCTACCGCGCTGAAGGTTACCCCCTGCTGTCGTCGCAGCCGCCGCACCGTATTGCACAGCCCCCTCACTAAACTTAGGTGAAAATTGGCGGCCAGCACCGCTTTATCCTGCCCTGCCAGCAGGGCCTCAATCATCAAAGGCCACAGCGGCGCCGCATCCAGCTGCCAGAGTGCTCCCTCACGACTCAATGCAAAGTCATAACAGGCGTTTGCCTGCGCGCCCATTGCCAGGGCTTCAAGCTTCATGGCCGCTTCACCTTCAAAACTCAGCTCAAACGGCGCCACGCCGAGCAACGCCGCCACGGCGTCGAACAGCCGCCCCGCCGAAGAGGTCCGGGAAAACCGGCCCGCCATGTTCAGCAGCGCATCGGTTTTAGCCTCCGCCAACCAGGCCAGGGCTGAGTGTGCGTCAGCCAGCTCCGATCTGGGCGGCAGATCAGATGCCTGTGCCAACTGAGCCAGCAGGTTGCGCCAGGGTTGGCGGTTGGCCTGGTCACCACCGAGCAGGCGGAAAGGCCGTAGCCGCGCCAGCCGCCGGTAGCCGGCATAATCTGCCAGCAGCAACTCCCCGCCCCACAGGCTGTCGTCATCACCCAGCCCCAGACCGTCGAATACGATACCCAGCACCGGTTCATCGGGCGGATGCCCGTTCTCTAACAAGCAAGACACCAGATGGGCGTGATGATGCTGCACGCGGATCAGGGGCAGCCCGCGCTCTTGCGCCAGGCGAACGCCCAAGCGAGTGGAAAAGTAATCGGGATGCAGGTCGACGGCAATCGCCTGGGGGAACTGGCCCAGCAGATCGGGCAAGTGATTGATTTGATGACGTAATGCATCGAGACAGGCCGGATGGGCCAGATCGCCGATGTGGGCAGAAAGCAGGGCCCGACCAGTGCCGGTCACGCAAAGACTGTTCTTGAGATCCGCGCCCAGCGCCAGCACGGCGCCGTTTAGCCCGGCCGGCAAGGCGATAGACTCCGGCACATAACCACGGGCCCGGCGGATCAGCCGGGGCCGGTCGGCCAGCAGCACCTGAACCGAATCGTCACAACGATGCACTATGGGTCGGTCGTGAAACAGAAAGCCATCGGCCAGCTCCGCCAGCGCCCGCTCTGCCTGCCGGTTATCGGTGCACAGCGGCGCACCGCAAGCATTGCCCGAGGTCATGATCAGGGGGCCTCCTGCCTCGTTCAACAACAACCAGTGCAGTGGTGAGCCGGCCAGCATCACGCCCAGACAAGCCATGCCGGGCGCCAGCATGTCGGGCAATGGTTGCCGCAGGCGCGCTTTCGGCAGCAATACGATGGGCGCCGCCGGGCTGGTCAGCTGCTCCCGCTCGGCCGGGGTCAACTCGAAATAGAGCTGCACCTCAGCCAAGTCTCGCATCATGACGGCAAAAGGCTTGGCGGGCCTGTGTTTGCGTTGGCGCAACAGCGTTATGGCCGAAACCGAGCCCGCATCGCAGGCCAGCTGAAAGCCGCCGACGCCCTTGAGCGCCAACACCTTACCCTGCTTCAGCCAAAGGCGGCATCGGGCCAGCAAGGCCGCCGTCGCTCCCTCCTGTATTCGGCCTTCGGCGTCCTGCAGCCAGATACGCGGGCCACACACCGGGCAGGCAATGGGCTCGGCATGAAAGCGCCGGTTTGCCGGATCTCCATATTCCTGGCGGCAGGCAGAACATAGCGGAAAACCGGCCATGCTGGTGTTGGCCCTGTCATAAGGCAGGCGCTTGATAATGCTGTAGCGGGGGCCACAATCGGTGCAGTTGATAAAGGGATAGCCGTGGCGCCGATTACTCGGGTCGGTCAGCTCGGCCAGGCATTGGGGGCACACCGCCAGGTCCGGCGGAAACCCGGCTCCCTGCCCCACGGCCTGGCTGTTCGTTACCACAAAGCCGACCGGCGCAGACGCAAGATTGCAAGGCTGCGAAACAATGCTCTCTATATGGGCATGAGTCGGGCAGCCCTCCCGCAACCGGCGGCAAAAATACGCCACAGTGGTGGAATCGGCGGCCAGCCGAATTTCGACCCCGGCGCCAACATTGCACACCTCGCCTGATAATCCGAGTTCCGTCGCCAACCGATAAACCAGGGGCCGAAAGCCAACTCCCTGCACACAGCCGGTTATTCGCAACAGGCTTCCTGTTGGAGTGTTAGAAGCCCCGCTCATCGGCAACCCGAGCCCAACGGCATCAGCTCTTCGGTCACGTAACGATGCAGATGCAGGCACAAGGTTGGCAAGGCCCTAGCCACCGCGTCACTCAGTTTGGGGCTACAAGGCATAAAGCGGCCTCCGCCAATCACAAAGAGATCGACAATGGGCGCCGGCGACACCAGCAGCGGCACTAGCGCCAGCAGGCCCTTGATACCACCGCCGTGTGCCAGATCATCACTTCCCGTCAGCAAATCCGCCGTCACATCGCACACATGGCGGATTTCACCCTCATGACCCGGGTTCAACCAGGTATCCACCAGTATGATGCGGCGGCAGTGCCGAAACAGCGGCAGCAGGCTCACGCCCCCTGTGCCCCCGTCCACCAGCTCTACCCCTGCAGGCCAGCAGAGTGCCTGCGACAACATCAGAGCACGAATACCGGCGCCGTCATCCCCCCGCAGCGGATTCCCCAAATAGACAATGCGTACCTCGACACCAGCAGTCATCCTACCCCCCGACTGATTGCCCAAGCTTTGTTGCCAGCATATAAACAGCCGGCACCCGTCTTTCAAATATGGGTCAAAGATCACACCGGCACGCTATCACCGTGAAATACACAGGTCATACGCTACGTCTGCTGCAGCGGTGTTCCGTATCGAATACATATGCATGTTGGCATAATAAAAAGGGGCTTATATTGCCTTCAGAGCGTGGGTAGTAATTGTGCCGCCGTTTTCGCCAAGGCCTGATACACCCGCAGGCTGGCATAGGCGTCGTTGGCGGCATAACTCTGCTGGGCGGCAGAGAGCGATTCGGCCGCCCAGTTCGAGAGCGTCACCTTTCTGGATTTGGGCAGATATTCACCCAGCACTATGGCCACCGCGGCCTGCAGCCCCACCTGCTGGCGATACCCCAGCCGCTTGACCGCCCCCGACAGTTCCATGGTGGCGTGAAGCTCGACTCCCAGCAGGCGTTGCACAGGCCCCCGATCCGATTTGAGTCCAAACCCAACCTTGATAATGCGCTCCGATTGCATGATCTCGGCCAGCAACGCTTTACCCGGCTCATGGCCGGACAGGTGGCGGGTCATAAACAGAAAACCATGCTCGGGGGTGGCCAGCTGCACCAGATGCGGGCCCGTGCTGGTTTCCCCCACCATAAAGGTTGGCTTGCTTTCGGTATCAAAACCGACGTGCGTGCAGTGACTCAGCTGCTCTCGGGCAAAGCTTACGTCCTGTGCGCTTTCTACCAGATGAATACGGTTCTGCAGCAGGCCACTAAACGCCGGGAGTTCGCGCATGGCCTGTTTGGTGGGTCTTTCCAGAAACTGACGGGCGTCCATATTGGCCTCATACTACTATAGGTAACAAGATATCGGTGCTGCTGCGGACGATACACAGAACCTATCGCATTGATAAGCACAAGCAGTTTAAATAAACGACAAAGGAGTGTTATACCTGTCAGGACGGCGACAAGCTGGTGTTATTACGGGTTAGCGGTGATCCGTCGTCAGTTTGACCGATCAGTTCAATTAGTATCACCAACATTGGAGAAATAATTGATGAGCGATAATAAACACAACGCTGGCAGCACCGGAAAATGCCCGGTCATGCACGGATCTCACACCCGGCTGGGTGACAAAACCTCGGACAACCGGCACTGGTGGCCGAACCAGCTTAACCTCAAGATTCTGCACCAGAACCCCGCCAACATGAGCCCCCTGGGTGAACACTTCAACTACGCCGAGGCCTTTAAAACGCTGGATCTGGCGGCGGTAAAACAAGATCTTCATGCCCTGATGACCGACTCGCAAGACTGGTGGCCGGCCGACTACGGTCATTATGGCCCCCTCTTCATTCGCATGGCCTGGCACAGCGCCGGCACCTATCGCATCGGCGATGGCCGTGGTGGCGCCGGCAGCGGCTCGCAACGCTTTGCTCCGCTCAACAGCTGGCCCGACAACGGCAACCTGGACAAGGCCCGCCGCCTGCTGTGGCCCATCAAACAGAAGTACGGCAACAAGCTGTCATGGGCCGATCTGCTGATCCTCAGCGGTAACGTGGCGCTGGAGTCCATGGGCTTCAAGACCTTCGGCTTTGGTGGCGGCCGTGAAGATATCTGGGAGCCGGAAGAAGACGTTTACTGGGGCGCCGAAGAAGAATGGCTGGCCACCAGCGACAAGGCCAACAGCCGCTACTCGGGCGACCGTCAGCTGGAAAACCCGCTCGCCGCGGTGCAGATGGGCCTGATTTACGTCAATCCGGAAGGTCCGGACGGCAATCCCGATCCGCTTGCCTCCGCCTTTGATATTCGTGAAACCTTTGCCCGCATGGCAATGGACGACTATGAAACCGTGGCCCTGACTGCCGGTGGTCACACCTTCGGCAAAACCCACGGCGCCGGCGATCCTGACCATGTAGGCCCGGAGCCGGAAGCGGCCCCCATCGAGGAAATGGGTCTTGGCTGGAAGAACAGTCTGGGTACCGGCAAGGGGGAAGACACCATTACCAGCGGCCTGGAAGGTGCCTGGACCTCAACCCCCACCCAATGGGACATGAGCTACTTCGACACCCTGTTCGGCTACGAGTGGGAGCTGACCAAAAGCCCGGCCGGTGCCCATCAGTGGACACCGAAAGACGCATCCGCCAAGGGCACGGTGCCGGACGCCCACAACCCCGGCAAACGCCACGCTCCCATGATGTCGACTGCCGACATGGCAATGCGGGAAGATCCCGCCTACCGCAAGATCTCGGAGCATTTTCATGCCCACCCGGACGAGTTTGCCGACGCCTTTGCCCGCGCCTGGTACAAGCTGACCCACCGCGATATGGGCCCCATTTCCCGCTACCTGGGTCCGGAAGTGCCGAAAGAAGAACTGATTTGGCAAGATCCGGTGCCGGCGGTTGAGCACGAGCTGGTCGACGAGCAGGACATCGCAGGCCTCAAGAGCACGCTGCTAGCATCCGGGCTGTCGGTATCCGAGCTGGTGGCGACCGCCTGGGCGTCGGCGTCCAGCTTTCGCGGCTCCGACAAACGCGGCGGTGCCAACGGTGCCCGTATTCGTCTGGCCCCGCAGAAAGACTGGGAAGCAAACCAACCCGAGCAACTGGCCAAGGTATTGAAGGTACTGCAAGGCATTCAAAGCAACTTCAATCAGGCGCAAACCGGCAACAAGCAAGTGTCACTGGCCGATCTTATCGTGCTGGGCGGTGCCGCCGCCATCGAGCAGGCCGCAAAAGACGCCGGCAGCCCCATCGAGGTTCCCTTCGCCCCGGGACGCACCGATGCCTCCCAGGAGCAAACCGACGCAGACGCCTTTGCGCCGCTCAAGCCACAGACCGACGGTTTTCGCAACTATCGACGCACCAAGTTCACGGTGTCGGATGAAGAAATGCTGGTGGACAAGGCACAACTGCTGCAGCTGACCGCGCCGGAAATGACGGTGCTGGTCGGCGGCCTGCGAGTGCTGGATGCCAACTACCGCCAGGCGCAACACGGCGTCTTTACCCGGCAACCGGAAACACTGAGCAACGACTTTTTCGTTAACCTACTCGACATGAACACCGAGTGGAAGCCGGCTAGTGAAGAAGATGTGTTTGAAGGACGAGACACAAAAACCGGCAACGTGAAGTGGACTGCCACCCGCGTCGACCTGGTGTTTGGCTCCAACTCCCAGTTGCGAGCGGTGGCGGAAGCCTATGCCCAGGCCGATGCCAAAGAGCGGTTTGTGTGTGACTTTGTCACCGCCTGGAACAAGGTGATGAACGCGGATCGCTTCGATCTCGCCTGACCTTCGCCCGCCGCTCGGGCGCCGCCAGCCGGGTCGTCCGAGCGTTAATTCTGCCGTATTTCAGCGAGCCTTATTTTAAGGCTCGCTTGCGTTCACCGTGCCGAGGAAAGTCCATTCGTTATCGAAGCGTGCGGGTGAAGTACCGTCAAGCTCGACCGCAACGGCCTGCCGTTTGTTTATCGCTACACCCTCTGGACAATGGCACTGAGTTCAGCGTCTGACGTTGTCTTCCAGAGTGGGAGGCCGCCGTTTTCCGGCCGCTTTTGCCCATATGCCCTGCAACCCGTTCGCCCCATTCACCAGTATCAGCCCCCCCATCACCAGCAGCGCCCCGGCGGTAAACCCCGGCTCTACCGGCTCTGCCAGCAACCAGGCGCCAAAGCCCACCCCAAACAGGGGCGTCATGAAGGAAAGGGTGCCGAGACGGGATACCTGATAATGGCGGAGCAACCAGAACCAGATCAGGAAGCATACAAAGGAGACAATGGCCGATTGAAAGCCCAGGCTGGCCAGCGCCAAGGGAGTAGGTTCCAGGGTCGCCTGTCCGGTCAGCCACGCAAACGACAACAGCAGCACAAAGGCGCCCACCAGCTGGTATAACAGTGTCTGCGCCGCCGGGATGGTGGCGAGCCGGGAGCCCCGGATCACCACGGTTGTCGCGCCCCAGGCGAGGGCGGCCAGCAAGGCGAGTCCATCCCCCAGCAGCATGGCGGAGAAGCTGCCGTCGGCATGGCCGCCCTCTCGCCCGAGAAAGGCAACCGCCATGCCGACAAACGCAATCAGGGTACCCAGCCACTGCAACCGCGACAGCCGCTCGTCCGCCACCCGAAAATGCAGGATCAACGCGGAGAAAATCGGTGACAGGTACAGAAACACCACCGCGTGGGCGGCAGAGGTATATTTCAGTGCCTCCCCAAGAAACAGGTACTCCAGCGTAAACAGCACACCGACCACGACACCCGGCTTCCAGTATCCGCCCTTCCAGTAAAGCGCTTGCCGCCGGTAATACAGGAATAATGCAACCAGCATGGCGGCAATACCGGAGCGGAGGGCGAGCTGGAATACCGGGGGAATAGCATCGGCCACCGCTTTGAGTGCCACCTGCTGCAAGCCCATGCACAGGCAGAAAAACACCATTAATAACATGGCGGTGCTATCGATCGTCTTGCGCTCACCCATCATATATTGCTCGTCAGAAAACCCGTGGCGGCAGTATGGCATCAAGCGATTTGAGATATATACTGAAAAACTGACATCACCTACCGACAATCCGACAATCATGCACCCGCACAGCAAACCCCTGCTTATCCCGCCTTTCACAGATAAACTGCCAGAGCCGATGGTCTTGCGCACGGCGGCGGTGTCCAGGGATTCGGCCTATCCCCGCCACCGTCATCCCTGGGGAGAACTCGTCTATTCATTTTCCGGCGTCATGCATGTCAAGGTGGGCGAACATCGCTACCTGGCGCCATCCCAATACGCGCTCTGGCTGCCGCCGAACATCGAACACCAGGGGATGAATCATTACGAAACGCACCACTTGTCGCTCTACATAGCGCCGCCGTTGAGCGAACGGCTCCCCGGCAACATCTGCGCCCTGACCGTCAGCCCGCTGATCCGCGCCTTGCTGGAGCACCTGCGGGATCACCCGGAAATACCGCCCTATTCGGAATCTTACCGCCGTTTGCTGCATTGCCTCCTTGACCTGCTGGAATCGGCCAGTTGCGCCGGCAGCTATCTGCCCGCCGCGGACGATCCGGTGCTGGGTTCGATCCTCGAGGCGCTGGAAGCGAACCCCGGCGATAACCGTTCCCTGCAGCAGATCGCCCGGGAAGCGCACCTCACCGAACGCACCCTGATCAGGCGTTGCCAGAAGGAACTCGGCATGACGCTCACCGAGTGGCGGCAACGACTCCGGGTGGTCAAGGCCATGGACCGGCTGCAAGGAGGAGAAAAGGTGGAAAGCATTGCCTATGACATGGGCTACAGCACGCCATCCGCATTTATCGCCATGTTCCATCGCCTGACCGGCACCACCCCGAATGGTTACCGCAAGCACCGCTGACAGCAAACCAACAGCGGCATGGCGGGGTACCGCCGGAGAAGATCACCAATTATTATCAAGGCAATGATTGGCTGATTTTCACCATCAGGTTGTCATTAGAATATTTATCCTTTAACGAGAATCTTTATTTTAAGAATAAAGCTGCCGTATCCTCGATATACCGTCATTAACAAGCCGCCGATATGGTTTTTCCATACTCAGGCCTCCGGCATCAAGTGGCCATCTTTGTCAAAAAAGTAAACCGGATCATTTCGCGAACAGCTGACCAATATCCTTGAACGCCTTGAATTCCAGGGCATTACCACAAGGATCCAGAAAGAACATGGTGGCCTGCTCGCCCGGCAGTCCCTTGAAGCGGACATGGGGCTCAATCACAAACGGGATGCCGAAGGTCTTCAGTCGTCCGGCCAGGGCTTGCCACTGTACCCAGGGCAAGACAATACCAAAATGGGGAACGGGGACATCTTGCCCATCAACCGGGTTGGTATGGGCCTGTTGCTGCCCGGCTGTCTTGGGATGTTCATGGATCACCAGCTGATGGCCGTAAAAATCAAAGTCCACCCACTGGCTGCTGGAACGGCCTTCATCCAGACCGAAAACATCCCGGTAAAAAATGCGGGCCGCGTTCAGATCATCGACCGGAATGGCGAGATGGAAGGGAGACAGGCTCATGGTTGCTCCTGGAAGGTTCGTTGAGTTTTCATCATAGCCACATCCCAGCCTTCCCGAAAACGCATCGTCACTGTCCTCAGCGCCAATCACGGTTGCCTTTAGCGGGCCACACCGGCCCACGGCCCCAGGCATGCACGAATTTGGGTGCCGGTTATCGACATAGCGGCAGGTCAGTCACTCGCCTTCAAGCCGGTGGCCAGCAAAACCACGCGCGAGTCTGACACCAACCTCGTGCGAGCTTCCATGAACCAACACCTTGTCCGGGGGGTGCAGACATTGACCTCCCTCGCCCCGTTTACAGCGCGACAAGCCCCGTTATTGCTGCCGGCGATACTGGCTGGGTGTCAGCCCGAAGCGGCGCTTGAACAGCTTGGCCAGGTAGCCGGTGTCCGGGATGCCGACTTCCTCGGCGAGCTGGGTCAGGTGGTGGTGGCTGTGCCACAGGCGCCAGGCCAGGTGCTGTAGGCGCAGCTCCTGCCAGTAGGCCCGGGTCGATTGGCCGAAACGGGCCACAAACAATCGGTCCAGCTGACGGCGGCCCACCCCCAGCCGCTCGGCCAGCTCCGTCACCGTCAGGGAGGACCCCAGATACTGGCGCATCAGGGCCAGTGCCCGCGCCAGATGGCGACCGGTATCCGGCTCCGGCTGCAGCGACCGGAGCCGGTGGCCCGTTTCCCGGCTTTCATCCACCAGCATGTCGGCCAACCCTTTCAGGGCGCGTTCCCGACCGCAATGTCGGCCGAGCAGTTCGGTGGCCAGATCGATGGCGGCGCTGCCGCCGGCGCAGCTGATGCGCTGGCCGTCCAGCAGGTACAGCTGCTCCGTGGTCATGGCGAGGTGCGGAAAGCCGGTGGCAAATTCCCGGGCATGGCGCCAGTGCACCGCCACCCTGTGTCCTTCCAGCAGGCCCGCTTCGGCCAGCAAGAAGCAAGCATTGTCGATGCTCACCAGGCTGAGGCCGCGGGCACTGGCCTGGCGCAGCAGGTGGCGGTAACGCGGCGCCAGTTGCCGGGTCAGCGCCGCTTCACGGCCGCCGAAGATCACCAGGTACTGGTAATGGGCCCAGTCCAGCTCCCGGGGCGAGGCCTGGGTCCGGACTTCCACCCCGCAACTGGCGGTGATCGTCTCGTCCTCCGCCAGGCCCAGTATCTGCCAGCGGCAATAGCGCTGGCGGCTGTGATCCTCGTCGTCGGCGGAGAAACGCAGCTTGTCGAGGAAGCCGCCGAAGGGCAGCAGGGCGAAGCCCGGCAGGGGCAACAACAAAAAACCAACATCGGGGCTCGGCATCATGACTCCACTGGTCCAGATATTCCCTTTTTATGTCTTATTTGTACCAGAAATGAAAGGGGCCGGGACAGCATAATGACGCCCATCATCACCACGAGGAACCTGTAATGACCCTGGATACCTGGCTTGTATATCTCGCGGCTACCATCGGCCTGTCGCTCACCCCCGGTCCCAACGGCCTGCTGGCGCTGACCCACGGTGTCCTCTACGGCCCGGGCAAGACCCTGGCCACCATCGCGGGTGGAGCCCTGGGCTTTGTGGTCGTGATCGGGCTGTCGATGTTCGGCATCGCCTCGCTGCTGAGCCTGGCGGGGGAGCTGCTGCTGGTGATGAAAGTGGTCGGCGGCCTCTACCTGGTGTGGCTGGGCGTACAGGTGTGGCGCTCGCCCACCCCGGGCGGCGGCATCGGCACCCCGGAAGGCCGAGTCAGCGGCTGGGCCATGGCCCGCCAGGGGTTTCTGTCGGCCCTGGCCAACCCCAAGGTCATCCTGTTCTTCGCCGCCTTCCTGCCCCAGTTTATCGACCCCAAGGCCGGCCTTGGGCTGCAATTCGCCATCATGGCGGCCACCTTCGCGCTGGTGGAGTGTCTGACCGAGCTGTTTATCGCCGGTTTTGCCGGCCGGGTTTCCGGCTGGCTGGGACGCTGCGG
>JAAEZO010000009.1:0-24508 GCA_018222825.1 Gammaproteobacteria bacterium | reverse complement strand
AGCTGTTTATCGCCGGTTTTGCCGGCCGGGTTTCCGGCTGGCTGGGACGCTGCGGCAAGGGCTTCAACCGGACTTGTGGCGGCCTTTTCATCCTGCTCGGGGCCTGGCTGCCACTCAGCCGCTGAATTCCATCAAAGATGAACGGGAATGGAAAGGAATGACACATGGAGGGAGGAGTATAAGGCGGCCTCCCCTCGTACCATAAGGGGAGGCTTGCACGGATAGTCTGGCGCCTGTTAAGTTGCGCTCAAATCGGCCTGCTTGAGCGGAATCTCCCGGATGCGCTTGCCGGTGGCCGCGAAAATGGCGTTGAGCACGGCCGGCGCGGCCACCGCGATAGTCGGCTCCCCCACCCCGCCCCAGAACCCGCCGGAAGGCACGGTGATCACCTCGACGGCGGGCATGTCGGCAAGGCGCATCACCCTGTAGCTATCGAAGTTCTGCTGCTCGATGCGGCCATCTTTCACCGTGCACTCGCTGTACAGCAGCGGCGACAGCCCGTAGACGAAGGAGCCGGCAATCTGGGCCTCGATCTGCTGGGGGTTGACCACATGGCCGCAGTCGGTCGCGGCCACCAGGCGGTGGATTTTCAGGCGGCCATCGGTGACCGACACTTCCGCCGCCGCCGCCACGTAACTGCCGAAGCCCATGATCTGCGCGATGCCGCGATGAATGCCGTCGGCGGCCCGGGTCTCCCAGCCGATCCCCCGGGCCGCGGCCTCCAGCACCGCCAGGTGCCTGGGGTGGTTCGCCATCAGCTTGCGGCGGAAGGCGAGCGGATCCTGGCCGGCGGCGTGGGCGAGCTCGTCGATAAAGCACTCCAGGTACAGGGCGTTCTGGTTGAGGTTGACCCCGCGCCAGTAGCCCGGCCGGATATGCGGATTGTACATGGCATGATCGATCAGCAGGTTCGGGAACGAATAGCCGAGCGCCATGTCGCCATCGGGCGCAATGCCCTGAAAAACGCCACTGTCACCTTTTTCGGTCATGGAGGAAGGAAAGGTATAGATGGTGATCGACTGCCCGGAGATACGCATATGCAGCGCCTCCACCTTGCCCTCGTCGTCGAGCGACGCCCGCAAGCGGCAGCGGGTTACCGGGTGGAAACGGCCCTGCAGCATGTCTTCTTCCCGGGTCCACATCATCTTCACCGGCGTGCCCGGGAGCTGCCTGGCGATCAGCGTGGCCAGCCGCACATAGTCGGTGGCCAGGCGGCGGCCGAAGCTGCCGCCGATGCGCATGGTGTGGATCTCGCAGGCCTCAGGGGGCAGCTCGGCCGCGCTCGCCAGGGTGGCCAGTGCCGCTTCCGGTGCCTGGGTCGGTCCCCACATCTCGCAGCGCTCGGGCGTCCAGCGCACCGTCGCGCACAGGGGTTCCATCGGGGCGTGATGCTGGTAGGGAAAACTGTAGTCCGCCTCGATCACCCGGGAGGCGGTGGCGAGCGCCGCCCGGGCATCGCCCGTTTCGTTGCCGATAAAGGGGGTGTCCGCCGTCAGTCCTTCCCGCAGTTTTTCGGCAATGGTGTCGCTGGAAACGCCGGCGTTAGGGCCCTCATCCCATTCTATGGGCAAGGCATCGAGCGCCTTTTTGGCGCGCCAGAAGGTATCGGCGACCACGGCCAGGGTTTCATCGTCGACGCGCAGTACCTGTTTGACGCCGGGCATGCCGACCACCGCCGCCGCGTCAAAATGCCTGAGCTTGCCGCCATGGACCGGGCAGGCCTTCGGCACCGCCACCAGCATGCCGGGCAGGGTGAAATCCACGCCGTAGACCAAGGAGCCGTCGAGCTTGTCGAGGGTGTCGAGCCGCTTGACCGGCTGCCCGGCGATGGTCCAGCTTGCCGGATCCTTGAGCGGTACCTCCGTGGGGGGCGTCATGGCGTTGGCGGCCTCGGCCACGGCGCCATAGGTGGTGGCGCGGCCGCTCGGCCCGTGGCTAATGACGCCCCTGGATACGCTGCACTCGCTGGCGGCCACTCCCCAATGCCGGGCGGCGGCTTCCACCAGCATGATGCGTGCCGCGGCACCGCCCATGCGCACGTAATCGTGCGAGCCGCGGATAGACTGGGAGCCCCCGGTCAACTGGGAGCGCCACACATTGCCGCGCTGCTGGTTCTCGCCCGGGTTGACCAGTTCGAAGCGTACCTTGTCCCAGTCGCACTCCAGCTCTTCCGCCACCAGTTGGGCCAGGCCGGTGAGCGCGCCCTGCCCCATCTCGATACGGGCGATGCGGATCAGCACCGTCTCGTCCGGCTGGATCAGCACCCAGGCGTTGACCTCAGGCGAGGCCGACCGGGCCATCGCCGGGCGGGCCAGCGGGAAAGAGAAGCCGAAGACGAAGGCGCCCGCCGTGGCACTGGCGCCGGCAAGGAAGCGACGGCGCGAAAGATGAAGGCCGTCCCGGTGTTTTCCTGCTTGTTTTTTTGTCGACATGAAGGCCTCCTCAGCCGCGTTTTTCCGCCAGGCGCTCGGCGGCCAGCTTGACGCCGTCGAGCACACGCAAATAGGTGCCGCACCGGCAGATATTGGTGATCTGGGCACGGATGTCGTCGTCGCTGGGATTGGGGTTTTGCGCCAGCAATGAGGAAGCGGCCATGATCATGCCCACCTGGCAGTAGCCGCACTGGGCGACGTCGAGCTCCGCCCAGGCCTCCTGCACCGGATGGGGCTCGCCGGCGCCGAGCCCTTCGATGGTGACGATGGCCTGGCTCTCGTTCAGGGCACCGACCGGCAGCACGCAGGAACGCATCGCCACCCCGTCGATATGCAGGGTGCAGGCACCGCACTGGGCCATGCCGCAGCCGTATTTGGTCCCGGTCAGACCGAGCTGCTCACGAATGACCCAGAGCAGAGGCGTGTCGGTGTCGGCTTCGACATCGACCTCCACCACCTTTCCGTTAATGTTGAGGTTCATGGTTTCACTCTCCTGGTTTGATAGCGAAGCGGGCCGGGTTCATTTTTCCCCCGCATTCATTCCGCCCTTGGCTTGCTCCATGTTGTGGGGACGGAGGCGGTGGAATGGCGCCGGTGATGCAAATGGAGGATGGCGCTACCAGCACAATGGCAATATCACCGGCAGTGCGTAGGGTAACCCCCATGCATCTATCCGATTAGGGTGAGAATTCCGCATGGGTTTATGAGCTGTATTAATAAATAGAAGCATCAGCACGTCCCTCGCTGCAGAGGGCCGTAATTCAGGCCAAAAGCATTACTTCATTTATAAAGCCGTCAATACGACTGGTGTTCCAAACCTGGCTTTGGAAAAATTAAAATTTTCTTTATTTCAGGTTTTCTTGAAAGAACTGGGTCAGTTTGTCAAAGGGAATCAGGTCAACGCGATCATAGAGATCCACATGGCCGGCATCTTCCACCCAGTAGAGTTCCTTCGGCTGACCAGCCAAGCGGTAAGCATCTTCACTGAACTCCTTCGAGTGCGCCTGCTCGCCCGTAATAAAAAGCATCGGACGCGGTGAAATCGTCTCAATGTCATTGAACGGGTAGAAGTTCATAAATTTGGTATTGCTGCTCAGCGTCGGGTGCGTCGTCAACTCGGGCGACGAGCCTGCGGGAGTGAATTCACCGCGGGATGTGCGGTAAAAGTCGTAAAACTCGCGTTGGATGGGATGGGTATTTTCATCCAGCTCATGCACAGTCCCGCTGGTATACCGGGTTTCAGCGCCAGTAAACTCCGCATAACGTTGTTCCGCGGCCTCGGCAATGATTTGCTTTCTTTGCTCCGGTGTCAGGGAATGGTTCAGTGCATTGCGGTTGGCCGCCCCCATATCATACATGCTGACCGTCGCAATGGCTTTCATGCGAGGGTCGATCTTGGCCGCACTGATGACGAAGCTACCACTGCCACAGATGCCGAAAACACCGATGCGCTCCCTGTCCACGAACGGCTGGGTTCCCAGGTAATCCACGGCCGCACTGAACGCCTCGGCATAAATGTCCGGAGCAACGGCATTACGCGGCTCTCCCTCGCTCTCGCCCCAAAACGGCAGATCAATGGCCAGGGTGACGAAGCCTTGTTCGGCCAGCTTCTGCGCGTACAGATTAGAGCTCTGCTCCTTCACCGCCCCCATCGGGTGGCCAACGATGATAGCAGGATACGGAGTGTCACGATTCAGTTCCTTGGGCATAAAGAGGTTGCCCACCACCTTCATCTTGTACTGATTGTTGAAGCTGACCGTTTCCAGGGTCACCCTATCACTCCTGTAGAAATTGTTTGCACCATTAGACATATCTTTCCCCATTGCGGTGAATGAAAATGAACTGGCCGTTATCGCCAGCGCGCAGATGAGCTTTTTCATAGGATATTTCCTGAAATCAGGCAACCAAGGTTGCGTTACGGTTTACAAAATTTTCTTAATGCCAGCGACGCTGACATTATTCAATCACTTCAATCCTCGCTGAAAAGTCACCCTTTATTTCAGACAGCATTTCTTTACCTGACTCGATTTTTCCCAGCACATAAAGCCGGCTGTCTTTCCCGAAACCGTGATAAAAAACAGCCAGGTTTCCCCAAGGGGCATAGTAAGTGAAGTCCCCCTCGGCATCACGGGGCGCCGGCGCCCCCCTGGTATTCAACCGTCTGGGCAGATAGGTGATTTTCTCCTCGTTGGCGAAATCCTCGAAACTGACTTCCAGCGGAAGCAGGGACAAAAAATCCCGGCTTGCCGGATTATCGAACAGCTTGACGATAACGGTGTCGTTTTGGATGACGATGCGTACCTTCGCAATAGATTCGCTTCCCATGGCTTCGGCTCCATTGGAGGCATTGGCCTCCATTAAAAATGAAGAAAATATCACTGCTATCAGGCCCAGGATCATCTTCGTTTTCATACGCCGTCCTTCCACGTTATCAGGCCTTGAGCGAGGCCATGTCGAAGTACCTTCATCGTCATCTTCCTCATCGTCGGGGCGGATTATTGGCGAGGGGACAGGACACCCCTTGCGTCAGTTCACTGTAGCGGACAAGTGGCCCGGGGATTAGACGGCATAATCAGCATGGGTTTATGAGCTTTACTCATAAATATGTACCGATAACATGGGATATAGTGGCCATGCGGCGGGGTAACAGGTCCTTTCCGGGATCCCGCCGTTTCCGCCACGGGGCGTCCTGCCACAGATGCAACGCCAAGGCGCCACGACGATAACCCCCAGGTTCCCATCCAGGAGATGCATCGATGCCACGGGAAAACTACAACGATCTGCTAGCCTTTATCGCGGTGGCGCGGGAGCAGAGCTTTACCCGTGCCGCCGCCCAGCTGGGCGTGTCCCAGTCGGCTCTCAGCCACACCATACGCGGGCTGGAAACTCGATTGGGGCTGCGCCTGCTGACCCGCACCACCCGCAGCGTGTCCCCCACCGAGGCGGGCGAGCAGTTTTTGCGCCGGGTGGCGCCCCATTTCGAGGAAATCGAGGTCGAACTCACAGCCCTGAGCGAGCTGCGCGACAAACCCGCGGGCAATATCCGCATTACCGCCGGCGATCACGCCATCAGCACCATACTCTGGCCCAGGCTCTCTCCCCTGCTGGCCGAATATCCGGACATCAGTATCGAACTCAGCATCGACTACGGCCTGACCGACATCGTGGCCCAGCGCTTCGATGCCGGTGTGCGCTTCGGGGAGCGGCTGGAGAAAGACATGATAGCGGTGCCCATAGGTCCGGCTGCGCGCATGCTGGTGGTGGGCGCTCCTTCCTATTTCGCCCGCCATCCCAAGCCGCAAACGCCCAGGGATCTGATCGGCCATAACTGCATCCATATGCGCATGCCCACCTACGGCGGCCTCTATGTCTGGGAATTCGAGAAGGACGGCCGCGAGCTCAATGTCAATGTGCAGGGACAGTTGGTGTTCAACGCCGTCCAGCCGATGCTCGAGGCCGCCCTGGGCGGCTTTGGCCTGGGCTACCTGCTGGAAGACATGGTCCGGCCCCATATCGAGGCGGGACGGCTGCTGCCGGTGCTGGAAGACTGGAGCCCGCCCTTCGCCGGTTATCATCTGTATTACCCGAACCGGCGGCGCAGCTCCCAGGCCTTCTCCCTGGTGGTGGAGGCGCTGCGCTACTCGCCCTGAGCGGGCCCGGTTACCCGGGCCTCTGCGCGGCACGGGAGGCCAGCCAGGCCAGCCCGGCCGCGATCAGCAGCAGGGCGGCACCGGTGCCAAAGGTAGCCCTGTACCCCGCCGCGTCGAACAGCACGCCGCCGACCACGGCGCCGAAGGTGATGGCGAGCTGGATGGTCGCCACCATCAGGCCGCCCCCCGCCTCCGCCTCATCGGGCAGGGTACGCGACAACCAGGTGCCCCAGCCGACCGGCGCCGGCGTGGCGACAAGCCCCCAGGCGGCAAGCAGCAACGCGGTGGCGACAATACCGTCGCCAAGGTCGATAAGGCTCAGGGCAATGGCCGCCATCAAGGCCGGTATCACCATCAGCACGAGGTAAAGACGCCGGTTCAGCAGCGCGCCGATCAACAGGGTGCCGGCCAGGCCCGCCACCCCGATCACCAACAGCAGCAGAGACAGCACGGACACCCCGACCCCGGTCACCCCCTCGAGGAAGGGCCGCAGGTAGGTGAACAACGCAAACTGCCCCATAAACAGAAACAACATGGCCGCCATGCCGAGGGCGACCGGGGGTCGGCCCAGCAGCCGGAATACCGCCAGGGCACCGCTGCGGTGCTGTGCCCGCATCGCCGGCAGGCTCATCATCTGCCAGCACAGCGCCACGGCCGCCAGGGGAACGACGCAGAAGAATACGCCACGCCAGCCGATAAAGGCCTCGAGGAAACTGCCCAGGGGCGCCGCTATGGTCGCGGCCAGGGCATTGCCGCCATTGAGTACCGCCAGCGCCTTGGGCACCGAAGCCGCCGGCACCAGCCGCATCACGGTGGCGGTGGACAGGGCCCAGAAGCCACCAATGGTAACGCCGAGCAGTGCCCGCCCGATCATCAGCACGGCATAATTCGGTGCCAGGGCCACCACGACACCGGACAGGGTCATCAACAGCGTCAGCGCCAGCAGCACGGTGCGGCGGTCAAACCTTCCGGCCAGCGGGGCAATCAGCAGGCTGGTCAGCACGGCGAAGACGCCCGATATGGATATCGCCTGCCCGGCCTGGCCTTCCGTAATGGCCAGCTCCGAGGCGATGGGCGTCAGCAGGCTGACCGGCATGAATTCCGACGCGATAAGCACAAAGACGCAGAGCGTCATCGCAAAAACGGCGCCCCAGGCGCCGGTACGATGTTCGTCCTCGACGCCATCATAAGAAACGGGTATCGACATCTTGATTACCTTAACACTGCAAAGAGGATTCAGGGCAACAGCCCCGACATTGAATAAGAGCAAAGCCGCCAATGGTAAAAGCGGCCGGGTATGATAATAACAACAGGAGCAGGAAGAATAAGAACGGGCCGCCATCCGCCGGCCCGTCTGTTATTTTACAATCAAAAACAAAAATCGGCGCCAGCCATTTTATCGCCACGCTCGGCCGCTTTCTTGCAGGCCATATTGTCGGCACCATCCCCGTTGCTGGCCAGGGTCATGGTCACCGGGGCCGCTGAATCGGCCAGGGTGGCGGCCTGAGCCATACCAACGGAAAACAGGGAAGCCAGGGCAAGCGCGGAAATAATGGATTTACGCATGTGATATCCTCTTGTGGATTTAATGGAGCAGCATGATTTTTTGATATAAATGTCATTTCCAAAAACGATTGGAAATAAAATAAAGCAGCGCGGCTCCATGCAACCTGGCGGGTATTCATCATTCCAACAATCCGTTATTCGGCACTGCCTTACCGACGGAAATAAGTTTATCCTTTTTTACCCTCCCCGATTAGACGCCGTTATCCGCATGCACTTATTAATCCGGCTCATCAATTAGATGACCATTCTCCCGCCAGCGGTCAAGCTGCGCCCGGGTATCGATATCGATGGCGGCGGCGGGCATGGGGCACTCGCACACCGGTACCCCCTCGTCGTACAGCAGCGCCTTGGCGCCCTGGTCGCCGGACAGGGCCTGCAAGCGGGCGAAGCTGTTGGCACCGAACAGGGCAGGCACCCCGCGCCGGCCGCCATACTGGCCGCAGACGATATTGCCGCCGTCGAAGGATGCCCTCAGCCGGGCCAGATCCCGGTGCGTCACCGCCACCTGATCCGCCAGCATCACCAGGATACCCTGGTAAGCGGGCGCCAGTTGCGACACCCCGAAGGCCAGGGAGCAGCCCAGGCCGTCCGCCCAGCCCGGGTGATGGAGCAGAGTGGCGCCGCTCAGCTCGCCGGCTTGCCGGGCCTGCTCCAACGCCTGGTGCCAGGCGCCGCTGACCACGAAGACGTCCCGCGGGAACAGTCGCCGGGCCTGGTCGATGCTGCGCTGCAACAGCGAGCCCCCGGCCACCCGCGCCAGCGGCTTGCAGCCGCCGAAGCGCGCGCCCTGCCCCGCCGCCAGGATCAGCGTGGCGATGGCGCTCATGCGGCCAGCACCCCGCTCAGGGAGCGGCCCGAGCCGCCATGCAGCACGGCCTGGCACTCGGCCAGGATCGACAGGGCGATGGCCTCCGGCAGCTCGGCGCCGAGTTCGAGCCCGGCGGGGCCCGCCAGGGGAGTGGCCAGCGCCTCCGGGGGCAGCCCCGCCTCCGCCAGCACCCGGATCCGGCGGTTTTCCGGCCCCAGCAGGGCCAGGTAGCGGAGCCGGCAGTCCGCCAGGGCCCGCAGCGCCTCGGCATCGAGCCGGACGTTGTGGCTCATCAGTACCGCCGCCTGCACCCCCTGCTCCCGCGCATAGGGCCCCAGGGTGGCGGCCGCGCCACCCAGCAGTTGGTCGGCGGCGGGAAAATACTCGGGCCGGCCATTGGCGGGACGGGGATCCCACAGGCTGATGCGCCAGCCCAGCTGATGCCCCAGGGCCGCCAGCGGACGGGCGTCGACCCCGCCGCCCACGATCAGCAAATGGGGCGGCGGCGCCACCGGCGTGTGCAGCCAGCGCTCGCCGCCTTCCTCCACCAGGGCGGCCTGCCGCCGTGGTGCCCGGGCGCTTCCCTCCTCTGCCGCCACAAAGCGGGCCGCCACCTCGCCGCCGCTGCCGGGCAGCCGCTGGAAGTAACAGCCGCCTTGGTGGCGGCCGAGCGTCCGGTAGAGCTCGTCCAGCATCAGGTAGCGGTTGGCCCGGTTCACCGGCTGCAGCAGGATATGCACGACGCCGCCACAGCCGATACCGAGCCGGAAGGCGACGTCGTCCTCGTCGCTGCCGTCGTAGCTCAGGGTCAGCGCCTTGCCGGCGTCCATCACCTGGCGGGCCCGGCGATGGAGGTCGGACTCCAGGCAGCCGCCGCTCAGCATGCCCAGCTGGTGGCCCTGGTCGCTGAACAGCATCATGGCGCCGGCCTTGCGGTAGGCCGGGCCCTCGGTCCGGTAGACGGTGCCCAGCACCCAGTCGTGCCGGTCACGCAGCGGATGCCAATCGCCGAGCAGGGCGAGTAAATGGTTCGACATGACGCTTTACCTCCAGATGCGGCTGTTGCCCGGGATCAGAGCCCCGCCCGGGCCGGTGTGTCCTGGCCGGCTTCGATCCCCTGCCACCAGCGCGCGAAACGCGGTTCGGGCTCGGCCAGGACCAGCGGCTCCCCGATCATCGGCGTGAGCAGGCGGTAATCCTTGTCCCGGCTCGCTTCCAGCAGCCGGTTGAAGGGATCGTCCCAGGCATGGTAGGCGATGGAGAACTTGCCCACGTGGGCGGGCAACAGGGCGGCGGCGTTCAGGTCTTGCGCCGCCCGGGCCGCGTCTTCCGGGTTCATGTGGACATAGCGCCAGGCGTCGTCGTACTGGCCGCTGTCTAGCACGGCGAGATCGAAGGGGCCCAACGCCTCACCGATGGCGGCGAAATGGGCGCCGTAGCCGCTGTCGCCGCTGAAGAACAGCCGCCGCTCGGCGGTGTGCAGGGCAAAGCCGACCCACAGGGTCCGGTTCTTTTGCAGCAGGCGCCCGGAGTAGTGCCGGGCGGGCAGCACATGCAGGCTCAGCTCTTCCGCCAACGCCAGCTCGCTCCACCAGTCGGCTTCCAGGATGTCCTCCCGGGCGAAGCCCCAGGCCGCGAAATGCGCGCCCACGCCCAGGCCGGCCACCACCTTGCCGATGCGGGGCTGCAGCGCCATCACCGTGGGGTAATCTAGGTGGTCCCAGTGATCGTGGCTGATCAGCAGGTAGTCGATGTCCGGCAGATCCTCCACCGTATAGGGACTGGCGCCCTCGAAGGCGGTGACGGTAAAGGGCACCGGCGAGGCATGGCGGCTGAGCACGGGATCTAGCAGCAGGCGCCGGCCGCCCAGCTGGATGAAATAGGAGGAGTGCCCCAGCCAGATCACCAGGTCCTGGTGCCGGTCCAGGCCGTGCAGGTCGGTCTTGACCACCGGTATCGGACCCGGCGGCGTGCGCTGCTCGCCGTCATCCAGCAGGAACTTCAGCCAGCCGGCCACCGCCCCGTCTTCCGACACTACCGGCGGTATCGGCTCCAGGTTGCGGAATTCGCCGTCCCGGTAATGGGGCGACTGGCCGACCGCGGCCAGCCGCGCGCCCTCGGGCACCCGGCCGAACATCGGCTGTTCAAGCCAGACGTAGCCACTGCTCAGCAGTGCCCCGAGGATCACCAGCGGGAACAGCCATCTTTTAGGTAGCGGTGTTTTCATGTATCCGTTTATCCCTCTGCGCCGGGTGGCAAACAAGAATCAGGGAGGGACTGTAGCAGAGCGGGCCGCCCCCCATTAGGGGGCAAAACCCGCATGAACTAATGAGCCTGGCTCATCAATGGCCCGGCTTATCATGGCAACGCCGTTACCCCTGCTCTCGGATCCCGGCGGCGGTGCGCCGCCGGCGCCACAGATCCCGCCCCTGGGTGGCGGCCACGTAGAGCACCACCAGCGGGATCAGGCCGTAGACGATGCCCGCGCGCAATGGGGGCAGGTAGCCTGAGGCCAGGGTCAGCGCCACCATGTACCACACATAGGCCAGGTACAGGACGAGGAAGAGCAGCCCTTCGAAGCGGGTGAGGCAGGCGCCCACGAAGAACAGCGGCAGGCACAGCACAGCACAGCACCGCCACCCCCAGCATCACCGGCATGTCCAGGCTGGCCAGCTGGCCGCCGGCCAGCAGCGACGCTGACGAGACCAGGCCCGAGAGGCCGAGCACGCACAGGATGTTGAATACGTTGCTGCCCACCACGTTGCCGATGACGATGTCCCGCTGTCCCTTGAGGGTGGCGATCACCGAGGTTATCACCTCCGGCAGCGAGGTGCCGGCGGCGACGATGGTCAGCCCGATCACCGCCTCGCTCACCCCGAAGGCGGCGGTAATCTGCACCGCGCTCTGCACCAGCCAGCGGGCGCCCGCCACTAGCAGCACCAGGCCGCCCGCCACCAGCAGCAGGTTCTGCCAGGCGGGCACGGGGCGGCGTATCAGCTCGCCGACGCCCTCGTCCGCCATGTCCATACCCTGCCGGCGGCCCTGCACGAACAGGAAGGCGGTGTAGCCGAGCAGGCCGGCGAACAGCAGCACCGCCTCGGCCCGGCCCAGGGTGCCGTCCCAGGCCATCAGCACGGCCACCACCGACACCAGTATCATGATGGGCACATCCTGGCGGATCAGCTGTTTCGACACCACCAGGGGCGAGATCAGCGCCGCTAGGCCGAGGATGACCAGCACGTTGAAGATGTTGCTGCCCACCACGTTGGCGATGGCCAGCTCCGCCTGGCCGGCCCAGGCGGACTTGACGCTCACCGCCAGCTCCGGCGCGCTGGTGCCGAAGGCCACCACGGTGAGGCCGATCACCAGGGCCGGCACCCCCAGGCTGGCGGCCAGCCGGGCCGATCCCCGCACCAGGAGTTCGGCGCCCACAATCAGCAGCAGCAATCCCGTTATCAGCATTAACCAGGTCATAGCATTGTCTCCTTAAGGCAGCGAATCCAGTTCCTTGCGCATTTGCTCGGCGGTGGGCCGCAGCTGGGCCTTGCCCTGCCGCTGCCGACGCTGGCCGAGGAAATACAGCAGCGGCGAGGCGATAAACACCGACGAGCTGGTACCCACCAGGATGCCGAACAGCATGGGCAGCGCGAAGCTTGCCACCGCGCTGCCCCCCGCCAGACCCATCGGCAGCAACGCCAGGAAGGTGCTGAACGAGGTAAACAGGGTCCGGGTAAGGGTAGCGGATATGCTGTCGTTGAGCAGCGCCAGCATGGGTTTGTCCGGGGTCAGCTGCAGGTTCTCGCGAATGCGATCGAACACCACCACCTTGTCGTTCACCGAGTAGCCGATCAGCGCCAGCAGCGCCGCCACCGCGGTGAGGTTGAACTCCACCCCGGCCAGGGCGAAGTGGGCGGCGGCCTCGTCGGTCAGGCGCCGGTGCTCGGCGGCCAGCAACTCGGTGATATCGGTTTCCAGCAGCAGCTGGGAGCTCCCTGCAGATCCAGCCCGAGCGACAGAGTATTGGCGCCGCCTTCCTGCCCCAGTTTATCGAGCCCGCAGCCGGCCTCGGGCTACAATTCGCCATCATGGCGGCCACCTTCGCGCTGGTGGAGTGTCTGACCAAGCTGTTTATCGCCGGTTTTGCCGGCCGGGTTTCCGGCTGGCTGGGACGCTGCGGCAAGGGCTTCAACCGGACCTGTGGCGGCCTCTTCGTGCTGCTCGGGGCCTGGCTGCCACTCAGCCGCTGATGTTCCGATCATTGCCGGTTCCGTGCCCGGTGGCACAGAGCCGGCGAGTTAAACCATCAGGCCCTGAGCGAGGTCATGCCGATCACCAAGCGGTATTTCATGTCATTCTTCAGGTAGCTACAAAACAGCGCATATTACGCTTTGGGCACCCTGGTGCCTGTTTCCAGGGCGCCCATTCCTGCGGCGTGAAGTGCCTGGTAGGGTCGATTTCAATCGACCAGCTGACCCTCCTGCCACGCCGTTGGTCGAATACTCTTTATCTAAATAAGGCGACCCTACAAAAACGGCTCTCACAAGCGCTCACTCATGCGGCGCAATATTATCGGCGACCGGGAATATGAAGACTCAGCTCCCCTTCCCGATCCAGGTGAAACACATCCAGATCCCGGGCCAGAAACAACAGGCCACCGTAATGTTCCCTCGCCTCCTGTTCAATATCCCGAATGGTCAATCCGGTGCCGCCGTCTTTAAAACGAGGGCTGAAATGAGTGAGGATCAGGTTGGGTACCGAAGCCTGGGCGGCAAATTGTGCGATGGCCATGGCCGAGCTGTGCTGTGGCCCGGGCCCCACTTTGTTGGCGATGGCCTGGGTAAAGGTGGCTTCGTGTACCAGTACCTGAGCCGAAGCAACCCGCTCGGCAAGCAAGGCCGGCGTGTCGTTGTCACCACCGATAATGACCTTGCGCGGTGCTCGGGTAGCCAGCAGATAGTCGTGCCCGTCAATCACCCGCCCGTCTGCCAGGGTGACCCGCTCGCCCCGCTGCAAGCACCCCCACTCGGGGCCGGATGCAATGCCGCCTGCCTTCAGCTTGTCGACGTCGAGCTTTCGCGGCATCCCCGTTTCGACAAATTCATAGCCAAACGACGGTACCCGATGCGACAAGGACAGCGCCGAAATATCAAACCCTTCCACCGCCACCCGATCTTGCCGCCCAGCCAGCACCGCGACGTCGATAAAATGCAGCGAATAAGGCAACGTCAGATGAGTGGCCTCCTGAGTAGCTTCTACCCAGCCTTGCAAGGCGGCGGGCCCGATAATGGTGAGCGGTGCAGTCCGCCCCGCCATGGCCGCGCTGGCCAGCAGGCCCGGCAGCCCGTAGCAGTGATCGCCATGCACATGAGTGATACAAATGGCCTGCAAACCATTTAACGACAAGGGAGTATGCAACAGCCGGTGCTGAGTGGCCTCGCCACAGTCGATCAGAATCCAGAGCTTGGCGCCGGCCTTTTTCAGCGCCAGCCCCGAGACATTGCGACTCTTGGTAGGCGACCCTGAAGAGGTCCCTAAAAAGGTGATTTCCATGTTTTGCTCTTCGCTCGTTTATTGGCGCATCATCCGACGCAGGCCTTAAAGCAGGCACGATATTGCAGGCATTGTCGCCGGGTTGATTGCCCTGCTGCGCAGGGCCTGCCGACTGAAGTGGCAGCTACGGCTAGCGCGGTTGTTGTACTCAAAGCACCCATTCATGCGGTGCACCGTTGCCGCCGGTCACGTTCTTATCCCGCCGGGCTGAAAAACACCGCCAGCCACACGGTAATCCCGTCTGGCCGGGTATGGCTGACCCGGTGCCGGCAATGGGCGGGAATATGAATGAAATCACCCTTGCCGAGGGTAACGATGCGACCATCCTCAAACGCCAGCGAGCCCTCGCCTTCCAGTACCATGACCCACTCGTCTTCATCCTGATCGTACCAGCCGGTCTCGGGTGAACTGTGCCCCTTCGACACAATGCGCTCTATGCGAACATGCGGCGTGTTGAGCAAGTCCAGAAACTGCTCGTTTGACAGATCCGCAGGCATGTTTTCAACGATATTTTTCATGGCGATCTCTTTTCATTGCACTGCCTGGGTTCGGATTGCGGTGGAATATAAAACCTTGCTGAATTAAGCGGTTACGTTGCCTTGCCAAAACCCCAATGCCGTTGCATTTCAAAGTACAGAAAAGACGCGGTCCAGGTAATGAGCACCAGACCGGTCAACGACTCTATGCCCGTTAAATACCTCAAGTCGCCATTGGGCTGAATGTCGCCAAAGCCCAGCGTGGTAAATACCGTGAACGAGAAATAGCCGCAGTCCATCAGGCTGCCATCAAAGCTTCCGCTCAAATGCCCCCAGCCATCGGTTCGATTCATGAAGTAATACGCAACGGCAAATATCCAGATCTCGAAGGCGTGGGCAATCAGAGCACCGCAAACACCAAACACGATGCGGTAGCGATGATTTATCTTCATCTTGGGAATGAACAGGGTGATACGATAAAGAAATTCGTAATGCACCATCACCGACACTGCCACCACCAGGGTATTGATCAGAAATACAGAGATCATCCGGCCTCACTCGTCCTTGATGTTTTACCTTCCATCATACTACTCGATGCAAAACCATCGGCATAACGCCGGCAATCGCAGCCGGGGATCACGGTTCAATCGACCAGTTCAATGCCCAGGCTCTCGAGCAGACTCAGTGCCTCGTAGCGCGAAAACCGGGCCTTGGTGAGCGTGTTTTCCAGCACATTGATACTGAAATGACAGGAGTCGGTAAAGTCGACCTTGTTCAGTTTGGTACGCATGAACAGGCTGTTGCTGAAGTCGCAGTCGGTCATCACCGAGTTTGAAAAATCCCCTTCCCGCCAGTCCACCTCATGCAGCTTGCAGCGCTCCAGCACCAGCCCGTTCAAGGTAAGACCAAAAAACGAGGCATCATTCAGAATACACTGCTTGAACTGCAGTTCGGCGTGCAGTTGGAACGATGGCCAGGCCGCCCTTGTCCAGTCAACGCCTACCAGCTTGCATTCAACAAACGCCACCTCGACGAACTGCGAGTACGGCACCTGCATCAGGCTCAGATTGCAATGGTTAAAGGTGCAATCAATGAACTTGCAGCGCGTAAACACCACCGACGAGAAATCGCATTTGTTGAACTCGCAGCCTTCAAACTCGATGCCGGACAGTTGCTGCGAAGGCAACCGCTGTTGCTCGAAAGATTGCTCAAAATACTGCCGGTGACTTGCTATTTTATCCACTGCAACCTCGTTGATGATGGCCCGCTATCGTTTACCATCGAAGATGGCCGAATGAATCAAGGTGAGCCCAAACACCCCCAGAACAGAGCCAGTGACCTTGTCGATATAAAACGCCAGACGGTTGAAACGACGCCGAATACCCTCGCGCGACAGCGCATAAATGATGAAGGCATCCCACAAAAACACCACCAGTGTCATCCAGACACCCAGCCCTATCTTGAACCAGAGCCCCACCTCATTGTTCAGTACCAGCGTGAACAGACTGAGATAAAAGAGAGGATTTTTGGGATTCAGAATACCGGATGCAAAGCCGGTCAAAAACTCTCTCGCATAGGTGGTGCCGTGACCCGCCGCAGACGAGACAGATACGTTTAATGTGGCATAACTTTGCTTCTTCGCTCTGATGGCCGAAATAGCCAGATAGGTAAGAAAGACACCACCGGCAAGCTTGAGCGTGGTCATGACAACAATGGAGCTCGCCAGTATGGCGCCCACCCCCACCAGACAAAGCGCAATATACACGGCATTGGCAGTGGCAATGCCTACGGCCACGCCCAGCGCCATTTGCTTGTTGTTGCGCATCGCACTTTTTACCACCAGTAAAAAATCCGGCCCCGGGCTGAGCAAGGCGAGAAAATGCGCCATGGCAACGGTCATGAACATGGTCAGTAACGCGATATCCAATTTAAATACTCCCTTATAAACGACTACATCGGTCATTAAACGTAGATGTGCCCTTTCAGATACAGCACAGCGTAGCCGGACACCAGCACTCGATCGCCAACCACTCGGCAGTGCAGAATCCCGCCCCGGGCCGACGCCTGGTAAGCCACCAGTTCCGGTTTAGACAACCGTTGTGCCCAGTAAGGCGCCAGCGCCGCGTGTATCGAACCGGTCACCGGGTCTTCATCCCCTCCATTGGCGGGCCAGAAGTAGCGGGACACAAAATCATGTTCGTTCGCCGCCGCCGTCACCACCACATCGAAAGGCGCCAGGGTTTTCAGCCGCTCCGAGCGATAGCTCAGCTCGCGCACCTCGGTTTCCGATGCCAGGACCACCACGTAGGCCTGCCGGTTTTTCAGCACCTCGACCGGGGTGGCAGACAGCCCTTCCAGCAGTGCGACCGGCACCTTCGCCACCGGCTCGGGCGCCTGATTGGGAAAGCTCATCTCGATACGGCCGTCAGCCAGCTGTACCACCGTGAGAGTGCCGACAGTTTGAGTGACATATTCGATTTCACCGGCACAGCCCAGGTGATTGAACAGCACGAACGACGCCGCCAGGGTGGCGTGACCACAAAAGTCGATTTCGGTGATGGGAGAAAACCAGCGTATCGCATAGCGGCCCTGATCGAGCACCTTGATGAAGGCAGTTTCCGACAGGTTGTTTTCGGTGGCAATCTGTTGCATCAAGGCGTCTTGTGGCCACTCGGCGACCGGCACCACGGCGGCCGAATTCCCCTTGAACTGCCGATCGGTAAACGCATCCACCACAAATAAATCCAATTCCATTCAAAGAACTCCATTTTATGCTGTCACCGGGGCACAACCAGACGTGATATCGACTATACCTGCATCATTCACGGCATGAGCGCCCCATGATGCTACTAACCCTAATAGCTGCCCGCGCTAAACACTGGCGTCCTGTTCCTTTATCCAACAGCGCTCATTGTGGCTATAACCAAGCTGCTCGTAATAGCCATTGGCTGCCGGCGCCGCAATCAGAATAAGCTTGCACAGGGGGCCCAGTTGCTCTTGCGTGAGCGCCTGTAAACGCTTGCCGATGCCCAGTTTCTGGTAGTTTTCATGCACCGCCAGATCCGACAGGTAACAGGCATAATGAAAGTCGGTCACGCTGCGGGCAATGCCGACAAGCAGGTCTCCCTGCCAGGCACTGACGATAAGGTTCGAGTTGGCCAGCATGCCCTGCATGCAAACCGGGTCGTGAACCGGCCGCCGTTCGCCCAGAGTGGATCCAACTAACAGGCCAATAAACTGATCGGTACTGACAGGGCAATTTACCTTGAAATCAATATTCATGTTTTTACTCGTTATTGTTGCTCTCGATTCAGCCATGCTGCTTGTCTCATTCACTCTGCTGCCATTTGTGCCTGTACCAGCGCCGCCACTTGCTGATGCTGGCTGTCATGTTCGGCCGACAGGCCGGCAATCACCCCCAGCCTGTTTTGCTCCGGCTGGTTCTGGCTAAGCTTCCACTGACCGGTGATGGCGGTAATGTCAATTTCCAGCCCCACAATGGCCGGCAACATTTTCTGGATATAACCTTGCGGCGCATCGGAGGTAGACCACGGCTCTGGCTGGCTCGCCTCGTGCCGAGTTGTTAAATTGTCGATGAAAGCGCTCAACCAGTCTTCATCCTGCACATAGCGCATGACCCCGGTTACATGCACCACCACATAATTCCAGGTGGGCACTGCCCTGCCGGTTTGCTGCTTGGTAGGGTAATGGTTGGGCGAAATATAACAATGTGGCCCGTTAAAGATAACCAGCACCTCGGATTGATCGCTCACCGTTTTCCACAAGGGGTTGGCCCGGCCGATATGCGCCTGCAGTACCTTTTTGCCGTTCACTTCGGCCAACACCATCGGCAAGTGGTTTGCCGTTATGCCCGAGCCGGAACAGGTTACCAGGGTGGCGAAGGGATAATCCCGAATCACCCCTTCCAGCTCGGCGCGATCGTCTTGTTTGAACTTGCCTGGAATATGCAAAAAATCCTCCTTGATGAGTGGCGTATAAACCACTCACGATATCAAACCTATGGAGCGGCACCCGTTAAGCAATCCCGAGCCATAATCGCTAAGCGATAGAAGTCACAGCCACTTTCTGGCTTCGGCAATCACGCTGTGCACCCGCCCAGTCACAACTCGGTTTCGATTGACACTAAGATACAGGATTTCGCTCACCGGGTGGACCAGTCGATGGCTGTTAATGCGCTGTGGTTGTTGAAACGCGGCCACCGCGTGCGCCGGCAATACGGTAAACCCCAGCCCCATGCTCACCGGCTCCAAAATCAGGTTGATCTGGTTGGAAAATCCCTTTTTTGCAAACAGGTTGCTGTGCTGAAACTCGGGATAGTTGGCCCCCAGCAGCAGGCCGGCATGATGTGCCCCGTCGGGATGGTCGATAAAACCCAGTTGCACCAAGGTGGCCCAGTCAGGAGTTGTAACCGCCGCCGGTGTGACCAGCAGCAGTGACTCTTCGGCAATGGGCTGGCAACTGACTTCGTCCAGCGTGGCCAGGCGGGTCATAAAGCCGACGTCCAGAGCATCGGTCGCGATGGCGTTTTCTACGTCGGCATTGGGTGCAAAACGGTAATCGATGATCAACCCCGGGTGCAGCCGTTGCAGCGCCAAAAGATGAGGATATAACTTGAGGCCCACACTGCCCGGCGACATCACCCGCACCACGCCCTCGTAAGGAGGATCGTCCGCCACCAACTGCTCAAGGTTGGCCAGCGAGCGAATAACCTCTTTCGCCTCACGGTATAACCGCTCGCCCGCCTCGGTCAGCGTGAACTGCTTGCCCTGCCGAATCAGCAAGGGCCGCGCCAGCTGATCTTCCAGCTTCCGTACATGCTGGCTAACACCGGATTGCGTCATGTGCAGCCGCTCTGCGGTGCGGGTGAAATGCCCCACCTCTACCAGGGTACAAAAGCTTCGTAACCAGACCGGATTAATCATAACCAAACGTACTCATCTGCATGACAGATGATAATTTTACGTAATCATCAGGCCTTTGTAATCTGATACCAACCAATCAGGAGAACAAACGATGGCTAACGTATACCCAAGAAACTTCTCGCACATCGGCATTTCGGTACCCGACCTGGACGCCGCCGTTAAATTCTATACCGAGGTGATGGGCTGGTACCTGATCATGGCGCCCACCGAGATCACCGAAGACGACAGCGCCATCGGCGAAATGTGTACCGAGGTGTTCGGCGCCCGCTGGAAAAGCTTTAAAATCGCTCACCTTTCTACCGGTGATCGCATTGGCGTAGAACTGTTTCAGTTCAACAACCAGGTCAACCCGGAAGACAACTTCGAGTACTGGAAAACCGGTATCTTTCACTTCTGCGTGCAGGACCCGAATGTTGAAGAACTGGCCGAACGCATTGTAGCTGCCGGCGGCAAAAAGCGAATGGAGAAGCCGCGCTATTACTACCCCGGCAAAAAGCCGTACCGCATGATCTACATGGAAGACCCGTTCGGCAATATTCTGGAGATTTACAGCCACAGCTACGAGCTGATTTACAGCGAAGGCGCCTACTAAGCCGAAAGTAAATACAACCATACGGGCTTGCTTAGAGTCCGCATGGTCTTTTGAAAATATAATTTTTCACCAAACTTAGCGAATAAACATTAAAAAATTTACTATATTCTTAATTTCACCACATCATTCAATATGATTGCTATCAAAATAATCCTTAATGAAATTTAAAATACTTTCATGCCGATTTGATATTTCACTTTCAGTCCACTTTTCATTGCCTCTTATTTCAGTGTAACTACTTAGTGCTGTATCTTGAAATAGCGCTTTTTTGTATTTGAATGGTTTGTTGTTGAACTTACTATTCTGGCTTTTTGTTAGCAATGCTAAATTCCCAGCTCTATGTAGATAGTTTTTCTCAAATTCATCACTGTACTTTACATCAGATGGTGTTTGAGGGGCTATATGCTCAATTGTATATTCATCATATAAAAACTTATCTAGCAAGACACCCGACCTGTTAACTGTTCTTAATTTATTCTCATACTGCCAAAGAACAAATTTAATCACATTCCTGTCGTAATGATGATTTTGTTTTTCGAAGAAATTTATGATGATATTTTTAAATTTACTGTCATTATTCCAATACCCCTTAAACCCATACAATGCGGCTTTTTTAATCTCGCCATATAATTCATTAATATCACTACCTCCAGAAAAATATGCTTTAGTATATCTTGCAAGATAGTCAGTCCTGAAATCACCTAGCTTCATTTTGAAACATAACATTTCTAAAGACTTCAATATCAATTCAAACTCTAATGTATCAGTCTCAGCTCGATTGTATATGGCAATCAAGACAAATTTCCAATCGACTTCATTACCCAAAAGAAAAAGATTAGAAACCAGAGGTATACGCTTGCTTAGTACTAGAGATCTAGCGTTATCTGTTATCTCTTCCATTTTTTCAAAAAAAACAGTAACCCAATCAAGCTTTTCAGTTACCTTTGACAACTTATCTTTTACATCAGAAACATTACCTCTAACATTCCAGTTTAAATCGCAAGTGATATTTAATAACTCCACCTCTGAGAAGTAACCTTCAGTAGCCTCCATGTTTCTGTATATTTTAGAAACCATTGACTCAATATCAGATATAGCGCTACTTGCATAAGATTTTGATTCGGCGTGTATATAAATTTGATGCATTAAATATGCTTTAATAACCTCAAACTGTGATAAATCCTTACCTCTATTATTTTGGTATTCAAAAATCTGAGTGGCTTCAGCCTTGCTATTGACATAGAAGTTTATTATTAGTGAACCTTGCAAGGAGCTTAATATGTTATATAAAGACTCTTTATCTCGAGGAAGTGTGTCATAAAAATAGTTGTACGCTTCAATGATTCGTTTTTGAGACAATGTTTCCAGATCTATAGCTTTCGGTACAACATGTCTTCTTGTACATTTTTTGAATAAGACCTGATCGTCACGAATCGTATGGAATTTATCACTAAGATATAGCGATTCTATTTCAGAAACATCCAACTCAAGCTCTCTTAATCTTCGTGTAAGTGTCGATATAAGAATAATTGATGTAGTTAAACGTTGCTGCCCATCAATAATGTATAACATCTCATTCTCAACTTCAAAAAGAAGCTGACCTAAATAATAATCTTTTCCATTCTGTTCAACCAGATCATCCAAAAACTGTATACAATGCTTAACCTCCCAGCTATATGATCTTTGATAGTTGGGAATTCTAATTCCATAAGAGACACTAAATAGATCTTTAAGAGATTTAATCCTTTCACTTTTTTTCATTATTTCACTTACCTTTTAGTAATTATAAAAATCCCAGCCAATTCGTGAAAAACTTAACAATTTCTAGACCACCAAGAGCCAAGCAGCATCGAATGAAACCCATCAATTATGACGTCAATAATAGTTAAATGGAATCACATATGAGGTTCAGAACGTACATCCGGTACCGGATGCTTGTATCAATACCCGGTCATTTCCAGATAACCCTGGCCGCGTGATGCGCCGCTTTTGGCATCGGTCACACTGACCGCGCCTTCCCAGTAGGGTACAGAGGTGTTCATCCAGCGATTCGCATGCCGTGCCGCTATCTCCAGCTCGAGGTTCTGCTCAGGCAGTGTCAGGCGCCAGCGCACCGGCATGCGATGACCGGAAGCGCTGGCAAATGCCTGCGGCACCAGTGTTAACGCCTTGGTATTGAGCGGGGTAACCTCGCCATCGGGGGTGATCCAGCTACCGGAAAAATAGTCGCCGTGGTTTTCACCCCCGCCGCGCAGGCGAAAGGCCATCAGCCGGGCACCGCTGTCGAGGTGCAGCGAAAACCAGTCCCAGCCGGTTTGATTGTCGCTCAGCAGCTGGCTGCTCCATTCCCGGTCCAACCAGGCTCGTCCGCTCACCGCCACCCGCTCGCCGTTAAGCCACACCTCGCCGCTGACGCGATAAAAGGGCTGGCTGTAATACATGGAACCCTGGCCGTCGGCCGACTTCTGGCTAAAACCATTGATGCCATGGCGCACCAGCGGCCCGTCGGCCTCGAGTTCCAATTGATAACCAAAGGGGCCTTTTTCATCCTCGGCTTGCGCGGTCAGCATCAGGTGATCCAGCGCGTCGCCGCCGGGTACCGTGGTCCGACTTTCAAGCCGCCAGTCATCCAGCCAGGCACGAAAAGGCCGGGCCGTCACCCCGGCCTGCTGTGCGGCATCGGATAATGGATCTCGAGTTCCCCGCGCGAAGCGTTCGGCCACACGATGGCTTTCTCCACGAGACAGTGCCATGTGCGCCATCCACAGTTGATCTGCTGCCCAAAGATCGGCAGCAGCCGATGCATCGGGCGCCTTCGGCTGCTGCGCCTGGCGAAACAGCGTCCACTGCATGCCCAGCGGCTCGCCGTCCTGGTTTTGCAGGTTGGCGGTGAGATACCACCACTCGATACGAAAGTCGGGATGTGGGCCGTGATCTGCTGGGAAATGAAGTTCGGTGGCGGGGCTGGCATCGGTATAGCCCTTGCTTGCGGCGCCCAGATCGGCAAAGCCGGCTCTGCCGCTACTTACGTCCGTCTCCGTACCATGGTCAGACTTGGCTTTGGAGCCGGGTTCAGACACCGGGCCACAGGCGCCAAGCAAAGCCAGCAGGCACAGGGTGAATAAACTACGACGCAGTGTGTTCATGCACTTTCCTCCTCGGCCAGCAGTGCCCGCGGTGGCGTGCGCCACAGTTTGAACATCGGCAGCGCCGCCGCCAGCAGGGCCACCAACACGGCAATCGCCACGGTCAGGCTCATCTCAACCGGAAAAAGATGCAGCGGCAACCGCCAGCCAAAGGCCGCCACATTGATGCCCCACACCAGGCAGGCGGTAATGGCAATGCCCAGAGGAATGGCCAGCAGGCCGGTCACCAGCGAAACCCCGGCCAGTTGGGCCAGCTGAATGCCAAGCAGCCGACGCAGTGGCACACCTAGCGCCCACAGTGTTGCCAGTCGTTGGCGCCGTTCCCGGGCCTGCGCCAGCAAAGACGCCAGCAGCGCCAACGCCGCCACCGAAAGGGTCAGGGCATTCAGCGCCCGGGTAATGGCAAAGGTACGCTCGAAGATGACGGTTGCCGTAGCCTTGACCTCGCGCTGATCTCGCAGGCTTTGCGGTGTCAGATTAAAGCGCTCGACCAGCTGCCGGCGAAGCAAACCGGCATCCGCGCCAGGCTGCAGCACGATGCCGATGGCCGCCGGCGGCACCCCAAACAATTGCCGCACCAGGGGTGTGGCCAGCACCACCTCGCCCCGCGGGTTGCCGTAATCGGGGTAGATGCCCACCACGGTCACCGTTTCAACGCCGCCGGGAATGGCCAGGCTGAGCCGGTCGCCCAGCGCCACGCCCTCACCCAGCGCCAGCTGCTCGTTGATAAAGGCTTCGCCCTGCTGAAACGCTCGCCAGGCGGCGTCTCGATCATTAAGGGTGGCGAGCAGCGGCCAGTCAGCCATCAGCGTTTGCCCCGGTGTAATGCCGAATACCGAGAGCGGCAGGCCCAAGCGGCGAGCGGTGTTGTCGGCAGTGATCTCGAGCAACCGGGATTCGGCGTCGGCGGTGATCAGCCGCTCGTTGACCGCATCGCGCCGGGCAAGCCAGGTGTCGATATCGTCAAAACGGGCCGCCGGGGGGCGCAGGTAAAGATCCGCCATCAGCCGCTGATCGAGCCAGTCGAGAAAGGTCAGACGAAAACCGCCCACCATGCTGCTGACGCCCAGATTGGCCGCCAGCGCAATCAGCAGTGCCATCATCGCCAGCGACAGCCGTGGCAGCTGCAATTGCACATCGGCCAGCGCCCATTGGGTCAATGGCCAGCTGCGAGCCGGGCAATTGAAACGGGTGATCCCGCCAAGCAACAAAGACAACAGCCAGGCCAGCAGCGGTGGCAACCACAGGGCGGCGGCCAACAGAATGGCCGCCACCAGCCCGAACCCCGCACCCAATCCTTCGCCACTGGGCCGGGTGCCAAGCCAAAGCCCGAATGCCAACGCCA
>JAAEZO010000008.1 GCA_018222825.1 Gammaproteobacteria bacterium | reverse complement strand
CTGGCCCATATCAACGACACCCATTCACATTTTGACCCGACCGATGCCCGCTTGAAGCTGGGTAATCAGGCGGTGTACACCCGTCTGGGTGGCTATCCTCGGCTGTTGAGTGAGGTCAAGGCCTTGCGTCAGCAGGCGGAGCTGAATGATCAGCCGCTACTGTTTGTACACGGCGGAGATGCCTGGCAGGGAACCGGCTATTTCAAACTCAACCGTGGCGCGATGAACGCCGACCTGCTGAGCCAAATGCAGCTGGATGCCATGGCCTTGGGTAATGATGAGTTTTCTCTCGATAACGGCCGCTTGTCTGCTTTTGTGCAGAACGTCAACTTTCCGGTACTGGCCGCCAATCTGGATGCCAGCCAGGATCCTGATCTGAACAGCCTGGACAACCTCAAGCCTTACGTACTTTATGCCTTCGACGGCAGCAAAAAGAAGCGGGTCGAGCGGGTCAAGGACGCCGGTAAACGTCCGGTGGTGGCGGTGATGGGACTGGTGCTGGAAGACATGGCCAACCTGAGCCCCCATGTCGGCAAGCTGCGTTTCGAGCGCGAAGTCGACAGTGCCCAGCGCACCGTCAGGGCCCTGCGTGAGCAGGGGGTTAAACACATCGTTGCCGTTACCCACCTGGGGCTGGAACGCGACCAACGTCTGGCCCGGAAGGTCAATGGCATCGATCTCATCGTCGGCGGCCATTCCCACAGTCTGCTCGGTGACTTCAGCAACCTCGGCTGGGGAAGTGGCGAACCTTATGCGCGTCGGTTCAACAACCCGGACGGACTCGGTACTACCTGCGTGGTGCAGGCCGGCCAGTTTGCCCAGGCTATGGGACAGGTAAGTGTGACCTTTACTCCCGACGGGCGGGTCAGCCGCTGTGAAGGGGGCAACACCCTGTTGTCGGATAACGTCTTCTACCGCGATATTCGCCGGGGCGAGAAATACCGATTGAGCGAAGCGCAACAGCAGCGACTGAGGGCCGCCATCGAGGCCGAGCCCAATATCAAGGTGGTGGCGGAAGATGCGGCGCTGCGTGCCCATATCGATGAGCAGTATCGTCCGGCGCTGGCCAAAGCCTACGGTGACGAGGTTGGTCATGTTCCTCTGCCGTTAACCCATGTGCGGCTGCCGGTCGAAGGCCGGGGTTCTCAGGTCGCGCCCCTGGTGGCGGCCAGCCAGCTGTACTGGGTCAATACTCCCGAAGTGCAGGCGGTGACCGGCCGTCGTGCCGATTTTGCGCTGGTGGCCGCCGGCTCGGTGCGTAACAGCCTGGAGCCGGGTGTACTCAAAGAGGGCAATGTTGGCCTGGAGCTGTTGCCCTTCGCCAACCCCATCAGCCTGGTGTCGCTCACCGGCCGTCAGGTTGCCGGACTGCTGCTGGAAACCATTAACACCGCTTTGCCATCGGCTGCCGATCGCGGCAGCTTCCCCTACGGGGCCGGGCTGCGTTATATCTTCAACGAAACCAGCCGGGGACGGGGTTATCTCAATCGTATCGAATACCTGGATAACGGCCAGTGGCAGCGAATTGAACCGGATGCCCGCTATCAGGTGGCGCTGAATGGTTACCATGCCTCCGGCAACGAGGGATGGAATACGCTGTTTGACTCGCAGCAGGCGTTCACCGACCGGCTGGATCTGGCGTTCGTCAATGGCAAGCCGGCGGCGTTTCCGGTGGCCAGGCTGAGCAAAAACGGGCAGGGAGCCATCGAAGTGCACTACCTCAATCAGCCGCTGAACTGCAAAACGGCCGGGGTTGCCTGCAACACCGATGCGCGGGCTTTTATCGATTATGTGCGAGCGCGCCGACCGGTGCTGACGGCATTGCCCGAACCGGGTGTGACCCTGAACCGACTGTAAACACAGCAAGCCCGGTAATGCCGGGCTTGCTCGTTAATGAACGTAGCGCTTTTTTATTGGTAACGAGAGTGGATGGATCTTTTTGGGTCTTTATTGTGATATTGAATCGGTGGGGCTCGATCATGACCGGCAGTTCCTGAAAATTGAAGGTTAGATTCAAATGGATCAATGTCTCGTTCGAGCTTGCCGGATGGGCCTCACCTCTGGCTCGACATCGATTTTCAATCCTGTCAGACTCGGTATTAACCGAGTTGTTATTAAAAATCGTTATCAAAAAATTTGCTATGGTTACATGCTCTATTGAGTCTTTTTTGAGGGGAAATAATGAAGCCAGGGATGAGTGAAGTGCGAGGTCGTCGTTTCTTGCCAGCGTCAGCTCTCGGGCTGCTGCTGGCAGCATGGAGTTCGCTGTCGTTTGCCGGCGATCCTTTGCCCTCACCCGAGGGCAGGGTAGTGCTGACCGTGACCGGTAACCTGACCGTGACCAATGCCGACGACAAAGCCGAGTTTGACATGGACATGCTGGCGGCATTGCCGCAGCACGAATTCAGAACCCATACCCCCTGGACGGAAGGACAGCACCATTTTCGCGGCGTGCTGATGAGTGATTTGTTGCGGCGAGTCGGCGCCGAGGGGAGTGATGTCAGGGCGGTGGCGCTTAACGATTATCATCATGATATCGACAGAGAGCTGGTAGCAGATACGCCCTTGTTGCTGACGACACACCTCGACGGCAAGCCGATGAAAATCCGGCACAAGGGACCGGTCTGGTTGATGTTGCCCCTGTCGGACCATCCGCAATTCAACACCAAGCGTTATCATGAACTGCTGATCTGGCAGTTAAAGACTCTGGACGCACGCGAACCGTGAAAACCTTCAAGTTGATCAGTCTTACCATCATTACCCTGCTATTTGGTGCCAGCTCGCTTTACGGTTATTACCGGGATCTGGAAGTGGTGCGCTACGTGTCGGCCACCATCAAGGGCATTGGCTGGTCCAGCTCCGAACTGGAAATGGAATTGCTTAAATTTGATCAATCGCTGACGGCGTTGATGGCCCAGACCGCAGACGAAGAGAACGCCCAGTTGCGCTTCGAATTGTTGTGGAGCCGAATCGACACCCTGCTGACCGGAGAAGAAAATCGCCCGGTGCGTGAGCAGCCGGGCATACTGCCGATGCTGGAAAGCTTTTCCCGTCAGCTCGAACGCTGGGAAGGGCGGGTGTATGCGTTAACGGCGGGTGACAGGGCCGAAATTACGGCGTTGCGACAGGAGCTGGCGCACTATCGCAAGTTGGCACGAGAAATCAATGTCGAAAGTTTCTCCGGTGACAAGGTTTGGCAACAGCTTGATATTATTCAGGATATACGGCTGCGTTCCAGCCTCTATCTGGGTGGCCTGCTGCTCAGTGGCGGCCTGATGTTACTGCTGTTGTTACGGGAGAATCGCCGTAACCGCCACATGGCCTATCACGATATGCTCACCGGTCTGCCCAATCGAATGTATTTCTATCAGCTGATTGACAAGGCGCTGAGCCGGGTTCAGCGGGAACGAGGTGCGCTGGCAGTTCACATGGTCGATTTGAACAGTTTCAAGGCCATCAACGACAGCCTGGGTCATGAGGTGGGGGACAGCCTGCTGCGGGAGATTGCCGTTCGGCTGAGTGACACCATCGGTGAACAAGGCCAGGTGGCCCGGCTGGGCGGGGATGAATTCGTGATCATCCAGCAGTTTGAACATATCGAAGACGCCGAACTGATGGCGACGCGGTTATTCGAGTCGCTGTCGCGCGACGTGCAATTGCCCGATGGCTGTCTGTCGCCTCAGGCCTGCATCGGCACCAGTCTTTATCCCAAGCACGGCACTACCGTGCCTGAACTGCTGAGTCATGCCGACACCGCCATGTATTATGCCAAACACAGCCGCAAGACCATGGTGCAGATGTTCGAGCCGGGGATGGACGAGCGCCGGCTGCGCCGTCAGAAGCTGGCCGTATCCTTGCAAGCGGCGATTGAGCAGAATCTGCTGGCGCTGCACTACCAACCGATTTTTCGGTTGAACAGCGGCGCTATCGAGTCGGTGGAAGCACTGTTGCGCTGGAATTCGGCCGAGCATGGTTTTATCAGCCCCCTCGAGTTGATTGCGGTTGCCGAACAGCATGGTCTGGCGCACCGGCTAAATGAGTGGGTGTTGTCGCAGGCCTGTCGCCAGCTGCACTGCTGGCATCAGGCCGGTTTCGACTGGCTGAAGGTAAACGTCAATATCAGTCCCAATATCTTCATGGAAGGGGAGCTGGCACGGACCGTCAGTGGGGTATTGCGCGATACCGGTCTTGATGTCTCGACTCTGGTACTGGAAATCACCGAAGACACCAGCCTGTGGGATACCGCCGGTTCGGTTGAAACACTACAGGAACTGCGTGAGCTGGGAATAGAGATAGCGCTGGATGATTTCGGCACCGGTTATTCGTCGTTCAGCCACCTGCGACAGCTGCCGATCAACAAACTCAAGATTGATAAATCCTTTGTGGCCGACCTGTCGACCGATCCCCGGGCGTTCAATCTGGTCAAGGCCATTATTTCTCTGGCCGAGAGTCTGGACATGACGGTGACCGCCGAAGGCATCGAGTTGCCCGAGCAGCAGGCGCTGTTGCAGCAATTGGGCTGCGGGCTGGGTCAGGGCTATCTGCTGGCCAAACCCATGCCGGTTGAGGCGATGAACGATTTGCTGTCCCAAGACCAGCGCCGCTCTCGCTCGGCATAACGGCGGCATTCTTTTCGATCCTGAATCCGCCATGTGAAGTCCGGCGTGTTCAGGATCGACCTTTCACTATTTATCGACCGATTCCATCTTGCTAGGCGTACCAGCTGCTACTTTTAGCTTGTGTGCCAATAAAGTGTCGATAAATCATGGTCGTATTGCGTAAACCAATTCAGTACCCGCTGTTTCAGGCCCGTTATCGAGGTCCTGCCCGTCATTCCTGCCCTGCACTTATCCTGTTTACACATTACCAGCCCCTGAATGCCGTGCTCGCCAGAGATGGCGAACCGTTGGCACCTCGGCGTGCCCACCACCAGGAGACACAGCCATGAAGCTCAGTTTATTCGAGGCGCTGCAAGGGACTCCGCCGCTGGCCATCGTCGGCGCCATTAATGCCTACAGTGCCATGCAGGCAGAGCAGGCCGGGCACAAGGCGCTGTATCTGTCTGGCGCCGGGGTGGCCAATGCTTCGTTCGGGCTGCCGGATCTGGGCATCACCAGCCTGAGCGAGGTGCTGGAAGATGCCCGCCGTATCACGGCAGCCACCGAGTTGCCGTTGCTGGTGGATGTGGATACCGGTTTCGGTGGTGCCTTTAATATCGCCCGCACCGTGCGGGAGATGGAACGGGCCGGGGTGGCGGGGATTCATATCGAGGATCAGGTAGCTCAGAAGCGCTGCGGGCACAGACCCAACAAGGCCATCGTCTCGCGTGATGAAATGGTGGACCGAGTCAAGGCGGCGGTGGATGCTCGCACCGACTCGCGCTTTGCCATCATGGCCCGTACCGATGCGCTGGCGGTAGAGGGCATGAACAGTGCCATAGATCGCGCCCTTGCCTGTGTCGCCGCCGGTGCCGACATGATCTTTCCCGAAGCGATGGAAAGCCTGGATCAATACCGTCGCTTTTGCGAGGCGGTTCCCGTGCCGGTGTTGGCCAACATCACCGAATTCGGCAAAACCCCCTTGTTCACTCAGCCCGAGCTGGCCGAGGTCGGAGTAGATATGGTGCTGTATCCGCTGTCGGCCTTTCGGGCCATGAGCCAGGCTGCAGAAACCGTTTATCGCCAGATCCTGAGTCAGGGCCATCAGCGTGATCTGCTGGCGCAGATGCAGACCCGGGAGCAGCTTTATCAGACCCTCGGCTATCATGATTACGAGGCCAGACTGGACGCCCTGTTCGAGCACTCGGCTCAAACCACACCGGCAGTTCCGGTAACCGGCGCTGCGGATGACCAACAAGGAGGCAAGCATGACTAACGCCGAAGGATTACGCGGCCAGACCGCCGGCCAGACGGCCCTGTGCACCGTGGGCAAGACCGGCTCAGGGCTGACCTATCGCGGTTATGATATTGCCGATCTGGCCGCTCATGCCCAATTCGAAGAGGTGGCTTTTCTGCTGCTGAAGGGCTATCTGCCCAATAAAGGGGAGCTGGATGCCTTCAAGGCACGGCTGCGCGCCAATCGTGGTCTGCCGGCGGCGTTGCGTACCGTGCTTGAACTGATACCGGCGTCGGCGCATCCGATGGATGTGCTGCGTACGGGTTGCTCCGTGCTTGGCAACCTGGAAACCGAACACAAGTTCGGCGAACAGCAGGAGGCGGCCGAACGCCTGCTGTCGCTGCTGCCCTCGATGCTCTGCTACTGGTATCGCTATGCGCACGACGGCGTGCGTATCGACACCGCCCTCGAGGACGACAGCCTCGGCGGCCATTTTCTGCATATGTTGCGCGGCGAAGCCCCGCCCGAGCTTGATGTACGGGTGATGAACTGCTCGCTGGTGCTGTATGCGGAGCATGAATTCAACGCCTCTACCTTTGCCGGACGGGTCTGTGCCTCGACCCTCACCGATCTGCATTCGGCGGTGACCGCCGCCATCGGCACCCTGCGCGGCCCGCTGCATGGCGGCGCCAACGAGGCGGCGATGGCGATGATAGAGCAGTGGAGCGGGCCGGATGAAGCCGAGGCCGCGCTGCTGGAGATGCTCAAGCGTAAAGAGAAAGTCATGGGCTTCGGTCATGCGGTGTATACGGTGAAGGATCCGCGCAATGCGCTGATCAAACCCTGGGCCAAAAAGCTGAGTGAAGCGGCGGGCGATCGAGTGTTGTATCCGATTTCGGAGCGAGTAGAGGAGGTGATGTGGCGGGAGAAAAAACTGTTCGCCAACGCCGACTTCTATCATGCCAGCGCCTATCACTTCATGGGCATACCGACCAAGCTGTTCACCCCGATTTTCGTTCTCAGTAGGGTCACCGGCTGGACGGCACACATCATGGAGCAGCGGGCCCATAACCGTATCATTCGGCCCAATGCCGATTATGTGGGCCCGCCCCCCCAAGAGTGGATACCGATAGAGAAACGGTGAGCCGACAGCCTGCCGGTTTGTTATCGCGTGAAAGAGGCAACCGGGTTGCCTCCTCCGACACGCTACAAGTACCTCCCTGTAAGCTCACACATGCCATCCATGGCATGTGATGGTCGGCAGAGGCAATCCCTGCCGCCTCTTTTTGACGCCGGAGTTCGGTGTTGGCATCACCAGCAGGTGATGTGAAGCTCGAAGGAGGACGAAGGGAGTTGCTCCGCCGACCTTTCGTTTCAGGGACGAAACGGAGAGCGTACATGGATTTATTGATAGCGCGTCGACTGAGCAGACCCTTTGGCCGACTCGGCAGCTTTTCCAGCAAGCCACATTATCCAGTAACACCGCTGATTTGAAGGAACACATCATGATCACCAATGTTGATCTGAACCAGAGACCTGAGCCCGATCAATTACTGGTTACCATTGCCGACTATGTGGCCGATACCGAGATCATCTCGGATGAGGCCTATCACACCGCCCGGCACTGCCTGGCCGATACCCTGGGCTGTGGTTTGCTCGCGTTGCGCTTTCCCGAATGCACCAAGCATCTGGGGCCCTTGGTGCCGGGCACCAGGGTGCAACACGGCGCCCGGGTGCCCGGCACCTCCCACGAGCTGGATCCGGTGACTGCCGCCTTCAACATCGGCTGCCTTATCCGCTGGCTGGACTTCAACGACACCTGGCTGGCAGCCGAGTGGGGCCATCCGTCGGATAATCTGGGGGGCATTCTCGCCATCGCCGATTACCTGAGCCGGGTGGCGGTAGCCGAGGGCAAGCCGCCCCTCACCATGCGTGACGTGCTCACCGCCATGATCAAGGCTCACGAAATTCAGGGCGTGCTGGCGCTGGAAAACAGTTTCAACCGGGTGGGGCTGGATCATGTGCTGCTGGTGCGTGTGGCCTCCACCGCCGTCATCACCCGGATGCTGGGCGGCAATCGCGAGCAGATTATCGATGCCCTGTCGCAGGCTTGGGCCGACGGCGGCGCCCTGCGGACCTATCGTCATGCGCCCAACGCCGGCTCGCGAAAATCCTGGGCGGCGGGGGATGCCACCGGCCGCGCGGTGCGACTGGCCATGATCACCATGAAGGGCGAGATGGGGCTGCCTTCGGTACTCACGGCGCCCCAGTGGGGTTTTTATGACGTGCTGTTCAAGGGCAAGAGCCTTCAGGTCAATCAGCCCTTTGGCAGCTACGTGATGGAAAACGTGCTGTTCAAGCTCAGTTTTCCCGCCGAGTTTCATGCCCAGACTGCGGTGGAATGTGCGGTGCAGTTGCACCCGCAGGTGAAGGACCGGCTCGAAGACATCGACCGAATTCAAATCCGTACCCACGAGTCGGCCATTCGCATTATTTCCAAGGAGGGCCCACTTGCCAACCCGGCGGACCGGGATCATTGCCTGCAGTACATGGTGGCGGTGCCGATGCTTTATGGCGATCTGGCGGCAGAACACTATGAAGACGACTTTCACCGCGCCGATCCCCGTATCGATATCCTGCGCAACAAAATGGACATAGTGGAAGAGCCGCGCTACAGCGCCGAATACCTTGAAGCCGACAAGCGTTCCATCGCCAACGCCATTCAGGTGTTCTTTACGGACGGCAGTCACACCGACAAGGTAGAAGTGGAGTATCCCATCGGGCATCGCCGCCGCCGGAGCGAGGCGATACCGGTGCTGGAGCAGAAGTTCATGCGCAACCTGCAAACCCGTTTTCCGCCGGCGCGCTGTCGGCAGATTCTGGCATTGTGCCTCGATCGGCAGCGGCTTGAGGCAACTCCGGTTAACGAATTCATGGCGTTGTTGGTGATTAACTGAGCCTTAGCCAGACCATGAGCCGAATGTTCGCTTCAGTCCGGCTTGTTACGCGTGATCAGTGCCTTGGCCCCCTTGTGGGGCCTTTTTTGTTATTGAGGCCTATGCTCTGAGAGATAGCGGTGACCGAGTCTTCCCCGAGGGGGAACCCGCTGATTGCACCATATTGGCAAGCTTGCCCTGCTTGTTGCACCGTGATGGTGAGTCTTCGCACCTGTCTCTCGGTTCAGGTTTCTTCTTGAGGGTGTTTTTTTAATTAATAAATTGATTTTAAAGGCTATTTCATAGTTGGCCCTGATTTTGCGTTGGATTGTGTACTTGCATGATAACAACGGCTCTGCTTATGACTTTCAGTGATGCGCCGACTCTTGCAACCCGTGGCTACGGGCCCGATCGCGAGTGGCGGGCGCACCTCAAGCTTCGGCTGGTGCCGGCGGCGGGCAAGACCCGGCTCAAAAAACTGGTGTTTGCCGGTCCCCTGCGCATTCAGCGGCCTTTTTATCCGGAAGGCGGTGTCTGTCATCTTTATGTGCTGCATCCGCCCGGTGGTCTGGTATCCGGCGATCGCTTGCATATCGAGGTAGCCGCCGAGGCCGGCAGCCAGAGTCTGCTGACCATTCCCTCGGCGGGAAAAATCTACGGCCGGGACAGCGACGGTGTGGCTCAGGGGCAGTCGGTATTGTTGCAACTGAGTGATAACGCCGAATGCGAATGGCTACCCCAGGAAACCATCGTCTATCGCGGTGCCAATGCGGTGCTGGATACTCGCATCGAGCTGAGTCGCGATGCCCGTTTTATCGGCTGGGATCTGGTTTGTCTGGGTCGTCCCGCTGCCGGCGAAATATTTGATGAGGGTAGCCTGAGCCAGCGCATTCGCCTGTGGCGCGATGGGCGCATGCTGCTCAATGAACGGCTGCAATTGAACGGTGACACCGACATTCGCCGCAGCCGGGTGGGGCTGGCAGGTGGGTGTGTATTCGGCACCTTGCTGGCGAGTGGACCCGGACTGAATGAGGCGCTGAACACGGCATTGCGTGAGGCGCTGCCCAGCCCCGATTTTACCGTGACCGAACGGCTGGGCGTGCTGCTGGTGCGCTATCTGGGCGATGACATGAATCGCTGCCGCGACGGCATGTGGCAGGCCTGGGCGCTGATCCGTCCACTATTGCTGGCACGCCCGGCCTGTATTCCCCGTATCTGGCTGACCTGAGGAAAAAAGATGGAATTGAGTCCAAGAGAAAAGGACAAGCTGCTGCTGTTTACCGCCGCCCTGCTGGCCGAGCGCCGTCTGGCCCGGGGGTTGAAGCTGAATTATCCCGAGTCGGTGGCTTATCTGTCGGCCGCCATCATGGAAGGGGCGCGCGACGGGCGCACCGTGGCCGAGCTGATGGGCGAGGGCCGCAACTGGCTGAGCCGGGAGCAGGTGATGGACGGCGTTGCCGAGCTGGTGCACGAGGTGCAGGTAGAAGCCACCTTTCCCGACGGCACCAAACTGGTGACCCTGCACGATCCCATTCAATAGGAAACGAGATGATTCCGGGAGAAATTCAACTGGCCGCGGGCGACATCGAGCTCAACGCCGGCCGCGAACGGCGCACACTCAGCGTCGCCAACACCGGCGACCGGCCCATACAGGTGGGCTCGCATTATCACTTTGCCGAGGTCAATCCGGCACTCAGCCTGGACCGTGAGCTGGCGCGTGGCTTTCGGCTGGACATTGCCGCCGGCACCGCCGTGCGTTTCGAGCCGGGGCAACATCGTACCGTGAGCCTGGTGGCGCTGGGTGGAAAGCGCAGGGTCTATGGTTTTCGAGGTGAGGTGATGGGCCCGTTGGGAGGGACCCATGAGTAAGATCAGCCGCACCGCCTATGCGGACATGTACGGCCCCACCACCGGCGATCGAATCCGGCTGGCCGACACCGACTTGTGGATTCAGGTCGAGCGGGATTACAGCCGCTACGGTGACGAAGTGACCTTTGGCGGCGGCAAGGTGATTCGCGACGGCATGGGCCAGAGCCAGCTCGGCGATGCCGACACCGTGGACACGGTGATCACCAATGCTCTGATCCTGGATCACTGGGGTATCGTCAAGGCCGATGTCGGCCTCAACAAGGGTCGCATTGCTGCCATCGGCAAGGCCGGTAATCCGGACATTCAGGATGGCGTGACCATCAACCTCGGTGCCTGCACCGAAGTGATTGCCGGTGAGGGCATGATCCTCACCGCCGGGGGGGTGGACTCCCATATTCATTACATCTGCCCGCAACAGATAGAAGAGGCCATCTGCTCCGGCATTACCACCATGATTGGCGGCGGCACAGGCCCGGCCACCGGTAGCAAGGCGACCACCTGTACCCCGGGGGCCTGGCACCTGGCCCGCATGCTGCAGGCCACCGACCAGCTTCCGATGAACTTCGGCTTTCTCGGCAAGGGCAACGCCAGTCAGCCCGGGCCGCTGCGCGAGCAGCTGGATGCGGGGGCCATGGGCCTCAAGCTGCACGAAGACTGGGGCTCGACGCCGGCCACCATCGACTGCTGCCTGTCGGTGGCGGAAGAATACGACGTGCAGATTGCCATTCATTCCGACACCCTTAACGAGTCCGGCTTCGTGGATGACACCCTGGCGGCGTTCAAGGGCCGCACCATTCATACCTATCACACCGAAGGCGCCGGCGGCGGTCATGCGCCGGATATCCTCAAGGCCTGCAGCCTGCCCAACGTGTTGCCGTCGTCCACCAATCCGACCCGGCCCTACACGGTCAATACCGTGGACGAGCATCTGGACATGCTGATGGTGTGCCACCACCTGGACCCGAATATTCCCGAAGATGTGGCCTTTGCCGACTCCCGTATTCGCAAGGAGGCCATCGCCGCCGAAGATATTCTGCAGGACTTGGGGGTGATCTCGATGATCTCTTCCGACAGTCAGGCCATGGGGCGGGTAGGCGAAGTGGTGTGCCGCAGCTGGCAGACCGCCCATAAGATGAAACAGCAGCGCGGCCTGTTGCCCGAAGACCAGGCTCTGGGTTGTGACAATTTTCGCGCCAAGCGTTATATCGCCAAATACACCATCAATCCGGCCATTACTCACGGCGTCGCTCACGAGGTGGGCTCGGTGGAAGTGGGCAAGCTGGCCGATCTGGTGTTGTGGAACCCGGCCTTTTTCGGCATCAAGCCGGCGCTTATCCTCAAGGGCGGCGCCATCGCCTATGCGCCCATGGGCGATATCAACGGCTCCATTCCCACCCCCCAGCCGGTGCACTACCGGCCCATGTTTGGGGCCCAGGGGCTGGCGGCCGCCGCCACCAGTCTGACCTTTGTCAGTCAGGCGGCGCTGAAACGGGATCTGGCCGGTGAGCTGGGGCTGAGTCGCCGGCTGGTGGCCTGCCGCAACACCCGCAATATCCGCAAGCAGGACATGATCCATAACGACGCCACCCCGCATTTGGAAGTGGATGCCCAGACCTACGAGGTGCGGTGTGATGGCGAACTGCTGACGTGTGAGCCGGCCGAAGTACTGCCGCTGGCACAGCTGTATATGTTGTTTTAATGATGAGGACAGCCGGTGGCAGGAACCGCACGCCGACACGCGGTAGATACATCCATGTACGCTCGGACATGCCATCCGTGGCATGTCACGGTCGGCTTAGCGGTTTCCTGTCACCGTCTCCACACTACAGGAGCCGTCAATGTTGAGAATTACCCAAAATCTGGGTCAGAGCGACCACCCGGCCGAAGACCGGCTGACGCTGCCTTATGAACTTCGGCAGAAGGGTCGCTTCAAGGCGACCAGTGATAACGGCACCGAGCTGGGGCTGTTTCTGGAGCGGGGTCAGGTGCTGGCCCAGGGCGATAAACTGCAAAGCGAAGAGGGCCGGGTGTTTGAAGTGGTGGCCGAGCAAGAGCCGGTGATCACCGCCCATGCCGACGACTGGGCCGGCTTTGCCCGCGCCTGTTATCACCTGGGCAATCGCCATGTCACCCTGCAGCTGGGCGAGCGCTGGCTGCGGTTTCAGCCCGACCATGTGCTGGAACATCTGGCGGAGCATCTGGGCCTGCGGCTGGAAGCGGGCTCGGCCCCCTTCGATCCCGAGTCCGGTGCCTATCTGGGGCATCATGGTCATAGCCATAGCCATAGCCATAGCCACGGACAAGGCCACAGCCATGACCACTGATGGTGATCAGCTGCTGGCGCTGTTGCACCTGTCGAGCCCGGCGCTGCCGATAGGGGCCTTTGCCTACTCCAGCGGTCTTGAATCGGCGATTGAGCTCGGTTGGGTCAAGAATGAAGCCGATTTGCAGAGCTGGCTCGGCGGTATGCTGCAAGGGCTGGCGTATCTGGATGTGCCGGTATTGCTGCGGCTGGCGGATGCCGACGCGCGGGGCGACCGCGAGCAGCTGGCGATGTGGAGCGATTTTCTGCGTGCCAGCCGGGAAACCCGCGAATTACTGTTTGAAGACGAACAACAAGCCATGGCGCTGACGCGGCTGCTCAAGGGGCAGGGGCTCGATGTCTCCACGCTGCCACCCCAACCGGCTTTTATGGCGGTATACAGCCTGGCGGCCCGCCACTGGGGCCTGAGCCCGCCATGGGCGGCGCTGGGCTGGCTGTGGAGCTGGCTGGAAAACCAGCTGACGGTGGCCAGCAAAACCCTGCCGCTGGGGCAGACGGCGGCCCAGCGGTTGTTGCTGCTGCTGAAGCCGGCATTGCTCGAGAGCCACCGGCTGGCAGCCACCCTAAGCGATGAGCAGCTGGGGTTGAGCCTGCCGGGACAGGTTCAGGCCAGTTGCCTGCACGAAACCCAATATTCTCGTTTATTTCGGAGTTAATCATGACAACACAATGTTTGCGCGTGGGCGTGGGCGGGCCCGTGGGCTCGGGCAAGACCGCGCTGTTGCGCCAGCTGTGTCTGGCCCTTCGCCAGCACTACAGCCTGGCGGTGGTCACCAACGACATTTACACCCGGGAAGATGCCGAGTTTCTGCTGCGTCATCAGGCGCTGAGCGAAGATCGCATCATGGGGGTGGAAACCGGTGGTTGTCCGCATACCGCCATCCGTGAAGATGCCTCCATGAATCTGGCGGCCATCGATACCCTGCAAGAACGGCACCCGGATCTGGAGCTGGTGCTGGTGGAAAGCGGCGGTGACAACCTGTCGGCCACCTTCAGCCCCGAGCTGTCGGATCTGACGCTCTATGTGATTGACGTTTGCGCCGGTGACAAGATTCCCCGCAAGGGCGGCCCGGGCATCACCAAGTCCGATCTGCTGATCATCAACAAGACCGATCTGGCCCCCATGGTTAACGCCTCGCTGGAGGTGATGGACCGGGACGCCAAACGGATGCGGGGCGAGCGGCCCTTCGTCTTTACCAACCTGATGCGCGGCGACGGTGTAGCCGAGATCATCCATTTTATTCAGCGCGAAGGCATGCTGCGCCCGCTGCCCGACGATTTTGAAATTGAAGGAGAATAACCATGATAAAGAAAACGCTTACCGGCCTGCTGGCGCTTGCTCCCGGCCTGGCCTTCGCCCATACCGGCCATGAAACTCAAGGGGTTATTTCAGGATTGTTGCATCCCTTGCTGGGTTGGGATCATCTGCTGGCCATGGTGGCGGTGGGCATGCTGGCGGTCGCAGGCCGAGAGCGGCCGCACTGGCAGTTGCCGGTACTGTTTGTCGGTTTCATGCTGGCAGGGGCATTGATCGGCATCGGCGGGGTTGGCATTGCCGGTGTGGAAACCGGTATTCAGCTTTCACTGGTGGTGCTGGGTCTGATGCTGGCGGTTGGCGTGGGTGGTTTTTCCGCTGCAACCATGATGTGTTGTGCCCTGTTCGGTCTGCTGCACGGCAATGCGCATGGACTCGAGCTGCCGGCTTTCCGGCTGGTTACCGGCTATGTGACCGGTTTTATGGTGGCGACCGTGGCGCTGCATGGCATTGGCTGGCTGGCCGCCGCCAAGTGGCATGCCACTCTAGTGCGAGTGACTGGGGCAGCCATGGCGGGCGCCGGAATGCTGGCGGCGATATCCGCGATGTGAGTCGTTACGCTCAAACTAATGAAAAGCCCCGCTCCGGCGGGGCTTTTTAATGGGTGATGCCAATACGGCTATAATTCAGGGCTGCTGACAAAAAGCCGTCACCAGGGCCAGCAGCGCCGGATAGACGTCGCTGGCGGTGTCGGTGTTTTTAGCGCGGCGGCTCAACTCGGGCAGCCAACTGGCCAGCTCCTGCTGTACGAACAGCTTGAGGTCGGCTTCAGCCTCAGGCGAAGACGCCAGAGCCAGTCGTCGATAGCCTTCGGCCAGATAATCCAGCATCACCGCCAGGTGATCCGGCGGCTCTTTGAAGTCGCCATCCACCGCGTAACCCGCCGCCGCCAGCCGCTGCTGCATGCGCTGGGCGGCAGGGCCATTGAAGTTGCCGTTGTCCTGATACAGCGAGGCATAAGGTGCGGGGCCATGACGGGCATCGCTCAGAAACAGGCCGGCGAAGTCGGCAGCCAACTCCAGCCTCGCGTGCTGCAGCAGCGACAGGGTGCCGATGGCCTGACGCAGTCGTTTGGCCGGTTCGGACAGCGCCGGCTGCAGGGCCAGTTCGTCCAGCAAGGGGGTTGCATCGCCGGCCTGGTAGGCTTGCACCTCGGCCTCGTTCAGCTCTTTCGACAGCAGGGTAGCAAACCACTGGCACAGCAACGCCTGCTGTTGCCAGTATTCGGTTGCCGACAGGGGCAGGCTTTCGCCTGCCGTGGTGTTGTGTGTCATTAAATTTCCACCATTTCAGGACCACCAAAGGAGGTCACGGCAGGCACTGGGCCGGTGAATTTCTCGATTTCCACCAGACAGGTGTTGGCACTGGGGGCCTGGGCCAGTCTGGAGGTGCCCACATCCATGGTCAGGGTGTTGGGGTCGCCATAGGTGTCGAGCGCGCCGATGCTGGCATCGGTCGGGCCGTACCAGGCACCTTCGTGAATACGGATCACCCCGGACGGGAAGCGATCCGATACTCGGGCCCCGGCCAGCAGCTGGCCTCGGCCGTTGAATACCCGTACCAGATCGCCGTCGCTGATACCACGCGCCTCGGCATCGGCAGGGCTCAGATACACCGGCTCCCGTCCCTGCACCGCATAGGTGGCCCGATATTCGTCGGACTCGCACATCTGCGAGTGCAGTCGCTGATCCGGGTGAACCGATTGCAGCCACAGCGGGTACTGGTCCGAGCCCGGCCCCCCGTGAGAACGCTCGGTTTTTTCCATCCATATAGGGTGAGACTTGCAGTCTTCGTAGCCGTAGCTGCCGATTTTGCGGCTGCTGATCTCGATAAAGCCGGAGGGGGTGCCCACGGCGTTGACTTCCGGGTCTTCCCTGAAGGCGGCATGGCGTACCCAGTCGCTGCCTTCACCGAAGTCCACATAGCCCTGCTCCCAGAACTCGTCGAATTCGGGCATGGCATAGCTGCCATCGTTGGCGGCCTTGCATTCGTTGTACAGCTGGGCCAGCCACTGGCGCTCGTCCTTGCCTTGGGTGTATTCCTCATGGCGGCCGTAACGACGGCACAGGGCGGTGAAAATATCGAAGTCGCTGCGGGAATGGAACAGCGGGTCCACCAGCTTGTGCATGGCCAGCAGGCCACGCTTGGCGTAGGAGCCATAGATGTCGATGTCGTTGCGCTCGAACTGGGTACAGGCCGGCAGCACCAGATCCGAGAAGCGGCAGGTGGCGTTCCAGGAATAATCGATGGTGACCACGGTTTCCAGTTTGCGGAATGCCTGCTTCATGCGGTTGTGATCCTGGTGATGGTGCCAGGGATTACAGCCACTGAAGATACACATTTTGATATCGGGGAAGGTGACATCACTGCCGTTGTACTGGATTTTTCCACCCGGCTCCAGCAGGCAGTCGATCCAGCGGGCCACCGGAATAATGCGGCTGGTGCCGTTGAAGTCGTTGTTGTCGTGCAACGGCGTCTTGCCCGGATCCAGGTTGCGGGGAAAACCGCCCGGGGCGCTGGCATTGGTTGCCGGCACGCCGATGGAGCTGTAGTGATGCGCATAGCTGATGCCGCCGCCGGGCAGGCCAATCTGGCCCAGCATGGCCGCCAGCACGGCACCGGCCCAGTAGGGCTGCTCGCCATGTTGCTGACGCTGAATGGCCCAGCCAAACATCAGCTGGGTGCGATCACTCGCCAGCTGGCGGGCGAATTCGCGAATGCGGTCGGCCTTTATGCCGCAGATGGCCGCCGCCCATTCGGGGGTTCTTTCCACCTTGTCTTCGGTCTTGCCCAGCACATAGTCGATAAAGGGCTCGAAACCCAGGGTGTAGGTACCGAGGAAACTCTTGTCGTACAGTTCTTCCTTGTACAGGGTATGGGCGATGGCCAGCATGAAGGCCACGTCGCTCTGGGGGTTGATATAGAGCTGTTCGCAGCCCAGATAGGCCTGGGTTTTGGTTTGCACCGGGTCGATGCTGACCACCTTGATGCTGCCGTCGGCGATTTTGGCCTTGAGCTGTTCCAGATAGCCGTAGGACTGGTGGGTTTCGCAGTTCCAGCCGACCTGCAGGTTCTTGAACGGATCGTTGGCCCACAATACCAGGGTTTTGGTGTGCTCCAGGATCAGCGGCCAGGAGGTGCCCTGATCGTATACCTCGGTAGAGCCCAGTACATAGGGCATGATCACCTGGCCGGCACCGGTGGAGTAGTCGCCCACCTTGCTGACGAAGTTGCCGTGCAGGTTGACCGCCCGCTGCATGTGGTTGCCGCAGCTGTGAAACTGGCCGGTCTGGCGCCAGCCGGTGGCGCCGGCATACAGTGCCCAGGGGCCGTATTGGGTTTGGGTGCGCTCCAGTTCTTCATGGAACAGGTCGAGTGCTTCGTCCCAGGTCAGACGGACGAAGCGGTTGTCACCCCGTTGGGTACGGTCGCTGTTTTCGCGGTTTTTCAGCCAGTCCAGCCGCGCCATGGGATAGCGAATACGCGAAGGGTTGTAAATCAGTCCCTTGATGCCGTTCAGCATGTCGGTGGGGTGTTTATCCAGCTCGAAGGCCTTGACCTCGCTGACCACACCCCCTTTCACCAGTGCCTTGAAGGCACCCCAGTGAGAGCCGGCCATCTTCCAGCTTCCCTCGGCGGAGACCGCCGCCTGGGCCGTGCGCACCAGCAGGCTCTGGCCGATCAGGGCCGCTGCCGAGCTGGCGGCCAGTCCCTTGAGAAAATGTCTGCGTGAAATTGCCATATTCTTTGCCTCGTCAACTCGTGATCAGTGTGCGCCGTCGGAATAGTCGGACGAATGTTTCTGCAAATACTTGAGTACCAGCGCCTGGGTATCGGCATCCATGTTGGTGAAGCCGACCATACCGGCAAACATGCCCGGCCAGGTATTGGCGTCGAAGTGTGCTTCTGCCGGCTGGGAGTGACACACGCTGCAAGCGCTGCGATAGGTATCACGGGCATAACCCCAGAGGTCTTCGGCTTCGGGCAGCAGGGCGCCGGGCTGGGTCCACAGGGCTACTTCTACCGGCTCCCAGGGCAGACCGGTCAGCTCATCCACCTTGGCGTCATCCAGCACTCGTACCAGCGTTTCGTCCTGAGCCACTTCTTTTTCCAGTACCAGACTGGTGATGTTCATGCCGAAGTCTTCATACAGCACGCGGCCAAAACCACGGGTCTTGCGCCAGGCGGACAGTTGCAGCTTGACGCTGTCGCCGTTTTCTTCCAGCAGCTTGACCGGGCTGGCCGCTTCCAGCTCACCGGCTTCCTGGGTCAGTTCGGGATCCAGATACAGGGTGACGGCCTTGACGGTGTAGTAGTTGCCGCCTTCATCCGGGCTCAGCCCCTGGGCGCGCTGCTCCAGCTGGTCGAGTGCCGGATCCTTGAAGGTCATCTGCTCCGGCAGATGGTGGGCTATGCCCTTGTGACAATCGAGACAGCTCTGGTTACGCTCGGCGGCAGGCTTCATGAAGCGCCTGGCTTCGTCGGACATCACGTCCCAGTTCATGCTGTTGTAATCGTGACAGTTACGGCATTCGAGCGAGCCGTTGGCCGAAAAGCGTGCCCACTCGTGCTGCGCCAGCTCCAGCCGTTTTTCGAGGAATTTTTCCCGGGTGTCGATGGTGCCGAACACCTTGCCCCAGACTTCCTTGCTGGCCTGCATCTTGCGGGCAATCTTGTCGGTCCAGTTATGAGGCACGTGGCAGTCGGGGCAGGTGGCACGAACGCCGGAACGGTTGGACCAGTGAATGGTCTCCTGCAGCTCCTGATAGACGTTGGCCTCCATTTCATGGCAGCCGATACAGAACTCTTCGGTATTGGTGGCTTCCAGCGCGGTGTTGAAGCCGCCCCAGAAAATCACGCCGGCCACAAAGCCGCCCAGGGTCAGCACACCCAGGCTGATATGCACCGGGGGGCGCTTGAGGGTATTCCAGATTTTTTTAAGTAAGGTCAACATAGCGGTTCTCGCTCAAGGATCGAAAGGGCGTTGAAGGTCATACACCGTGACCGGGAGGACCGAAAAAGATCTGTAGCATCCAGACAATAAAGCCGTATCCGCCCACCGCCATTATGCTGAGCAGGGGAAAGAAAACCGCGGTAATCAACAGAAATGTCAGCCATTCCCGGCGACGGGAGTGAGCTGGAGTGGAAGGGGTCTTGTTCATGGTGATGTCCTTGACGTTCCGGAGTCGGTGTTCTGCTCATGAGCGTAGTAGGTAGTAAAAAGAGTTGCCTGTGTCGCATCAAGAACGGCATGCGACAAGCACTGAAAGAAGCCTAACAGCGATGACCAGAAGGATAGTTGATCGTAGTCAAGCCGGGGAGAAGTGGGGAGCTGGGTTAGCCCGTTTTATTTGCCGCTGACGGGCCGCCGCTGGTGCAGGATGATTGCCAAAGGGGTCTTTTAAGTCGATAATTTTAAGTTCTTTTATTCATACAGTAGATCCCCCCTATGCTAGATAAATACTTTCACCTGAAGGAATTAGGTACTAACGTGCGGCAGGAGGTGGTAGCGGGCATCACCACCTTTCTGACCATGGCCTATATCATCTTCGTCAACCCGGCGATTTTGTCCGAGGCGGGCATGGATTATGGCGCCGTATTTGTGGCGACCTGTCTGGCGGCGGCCATCGGCTGCTTCATCATGGGGCTGGTGGCCAACTATCCCATTGCGTTGGCACCGGGCATGGGTCTGAACGCCTTCTTTACCTACACTGTGGTACTGACCGAAGGCTATAGCTGGCAGAGCGCCCTGGGCGCGGTGTTCTTTTCCGGTTGTATCTTCGTGCTGCTGAGCCTGTTCAAGGTGCGTGAATGGATCATCAACTCCATTCCCGGCCCGCTGAAAATCGGCATTGCCGCCGGTATTGGCTTGTTTCTGGCGCTGGTTGGCCTCAAGAATGCCGGCATTATCGTTGGTAATCCGGCCACCATGGTGGGGTTGGGTGATGTCACCAGCCTGCAGGTGGGCCTGGCGACGCTGGGCTTTTTCCTGATCATCGGCATGGCCGCTCGCGGCATGCGTGGTGCGGTAATGATCGGTATTCTGATTATTACCGGACTGGGTGTGGCGTTTGGCGACATTCAGTATCAGGGCATCGTCTCTGCGCCGCCGTCCATCATGCCGACCTTTATGCAGCTGGACATCGCCGGCGCCTTCAATATCGGCATGCTGTCGGTGATTTTCGCTTTTCTGTTTGTCGACCTGTTCGATACTTCCGGTACCCTGGTTGCGGTGGCTCAGCGCGCGAAACTGCTGGATGAAAAAGGCCGGTTGCCACGTCTGGGCCGTGCCCTGCTGGCCGACAGCTCCGCCTCCATCGCGGGCTCGGTACTGGGTACCTCGACCACCACTTCTTATGTGGAAAGTGCCGCCGGTGTGGCCGTGGGCGGACGCAGCGGCCTCACCGCCGTGGTGACCGGCCTGATGTTTATTGCCGCACTGCTGTTCTCGCCGCTGGCGGGCATGGTGCCGGCCTATGCAACCGCCGGCGCCCTGGTGTATGTGGCGGTGCTGATGATGGGCCAGCTTAGCCATCTGCACTGGGATGACATCACCGAAGCGGTGCCTGCCGTGGTGGTGCTGGTGATGATGCCGTTCTCCTTTTCCATCGCCAACGGCATCGCCTTCGGCTTTATCAGCTTTGTGGCGGTCAAACTGCTGGCCGGTCGTGCCGCCGAAGTCAGCCCCGTGGTCTGGGCACTGGCGGCCATGTTTGCGCTGAAATTTGCCTTCGGGATCTGATGATGATTAGGCGTGAGGTGGGATAGTGTAAACGTCGGACAAAGGGCCCGCTCCGTCGACTCGCTGTGAATACCTCCATGTACGCTCTCCGTTTCGTCCCTGAAACGGAAGGTCGGCGGAGCAGATCCCTTTGTCATCCCTGATACTACGGCGCCGCCTGTTGCCAGATCAAAGAGTGGTTCTGCCGTCATTCCCGCGAAGGCGGGAATCCAGGACCTGTGGCGCAGAACGGTCAGACGGTGAGTCGCCTGCAAAGGCACTGGCCCCCGCCTTCGCGAGGGTGACGATAAAGGCAAACTAGCCCCTACAACCCCATTTTCAGTTCGTTCAATGTCTGTAAAACAAAAAAAAGCCCCGAAACCGGGGCTTTTTGCATTTATCTGTAATGACAATCAGAAGTCGGCGTTGCGCGGGGTGCGGGGGAAGGGGATGACGTCGCGTACGTTAGCCATGCCGGTCACGTAAGCCACCAGACGCTCGAAGCCAAGACCAAAGCCGGAGTGAGGCACGGTGCCGTAACGGCGCAGATCCCGATACCAGCCGTAGTCTGCCGGGTTCAGGCCCATTTCTTCCATACGGCTGTCCAGCACTTCCAGCACTTCTTCCCGCTGGGAGCCACCGATGATCTCGCCGATGCCCGGAGCCAGTACATCCATGGCCGCCACGGTTTTGCCGTCCGGGTTCAGCTTCATGTAGAAAGACTTGATGTCCTTGGGATAGTTCTTCACCACCACCGGTGCCTTGAAGTGTTCTTCGGCCAGGTAGCGCTCGTGCTCGGAAGACAGGTCAACACCCCATGCCACCGGGAATTCGAACTTCTTGCCGCAGTTTTGCAGGATCTCGACCGCATCGGTGTAATCCACCTGGGCGAAGTCCTGCTCTACAAAGCTTTGCAGGCGGGTAATGGCGTCTTTATCGACACGCTGGGCGAAGAAGTTCATGTCGTCCATGCGCTCGGTCAGCACGGCGTTGAACACATACTTCAGCATGTTTTCCGCCAGGTTGGCGATGTCGTTCAGGTCGGCAAAGGCCAGCTCGGGCTCCACCATCCAGAACTCGGCCAGGTGGCGGCTGGTGTTGGAGTTTTCGGCGCGGAAGGTCGGGCCAAAGGTATAAATCTTGCTCATGGCACAGGCGTAGGCTTCGCCGTTCAGCTGGCCGGACACGGTGAGGAAGGTTTCCTTACCGAAGAAGTCTTCGCTGTAGTCGATATCGCCCTTGTCGGTGCGGGGCAGGTTCTGCATATCCAGGGTAGAAACCCGGAACATTTCGCCGGCGCCTTCGCAGTCGGAAGCGGTAATGAGCGGGGTGGCGACCCAGGCATAACCACTCTCGTGAAAGAAGCGGTGAATGGCCTGCGCCAGGCAGTTACGCACTCGAGTAACCGCGCCCATCATGTTGGTACGCGGACGCAGGTGGGCGTATTCACGCAGGTACTCGATGGAGTGGCGCTTGGCGGCCATGGGGTAGGTGTCGGGATCGTCGACCCAGCCGATGACCTTGACGTCGGTGGCCTGCAGTTCAAAGTCCTGGCCCTGACCCTGAGAGGCCACCACGGTGCCGGTGACTTCAACCGAACAGCCGGTGGTCAGACGCACCACTTCATTCTGATAATTCGCCACGTTATTGGGTACCACGGCCTGCACCGGATTGAAGCAACTGCCATCGTGTACTGCCAAAAACGAGATACCCGCCTTGGAGTCACGGCGAGTACGAATCCACCCTTTAACAGTCAGGGTGGTGCCAACAGGATATTTGCCCGCCAGCACATCAGTAACGGATGCGTGGGTCATGTGAAATCGCTCTCCAGCTTTAACTAAATCGGCGTCAGGCCGATAGACTATATAAGAAAGCTAATGTTACCTCTGTAGTCTCAGGACTCAAGCAAAAGATGAACCCGGAGGCAACCATGGTACAACAACGCATCGATTGGCTGGGAAAGTTGCTGGTGGCCATGACTCTCGGCGGCTGGAGCCTGTATACACTGCTGCTGCTGGTGTTTCATTACGGTCGCCCGGAGCAGCAGTTCGGGTATCTGCGTTACCAGGATATTGCCGTAAGAACCGAATGGCTGACGCCGCACAGCATTTGGTTTCATGTTGGTACGTTTGGCATCCTGGGGCTGGCAGTCACCGCCTTTACCCTGGTGCATCTCAAGGGAGGGCGCCATCAGCAGTTCCTGAAAATCTACCTGCTGCTGCTGGTTGCCGCGGCCCTGTTCACCCTGCTGCTGTTTTACTTTTATCCACTGTGAAGTGGCGCCATCTCTCGGGTTTTTAGGCAGTTAGCCATTTTCTGTCCATACTTAATGCCATCACGATCCCAGGGAGGGGAGCTGATGTTGCATTTGATGGCAAGAAACTCGTTTACGGCATGGCTACTGGCCGTTCTATTGGTGTTTGGCTTACCACTGCGTGCCGCCGAACCCTTTTGGTGGCATAACGGCAACGGTGAGTTGAACGAGGCCGGGCAGCAACTGACCGATTTGCTGGTTCCGGAACCCTCTGCTCTGGCCGCAATGCCGGTGGCCGAACGAGATGCCTGGCTCAGCCATCAGTGGCGCCGAGTGCTGGAACGGCGAGCTCGATTCACCCAGAATTCCCTTGCGCCTGAACAAGGTTCAGCCGGCTTCGAGCAGGCCTTGCGCAGTGGCGAGCTGAATGCTTACCTGCACCGCCAACAGCCTGATTATCCCGCTTATCAGCAACTGAAGCGTCATTATCATGCCCTGGGCAATGCGGTTTCCATGACCACGTTGCCTGCGGGTCCCGAGGTACGCCCCGGTGAGCGAGATGCCGCCATTCCGGCCTTGCGCCGTCGTTTGGCCGAGTTGGGCTTTAACCCGGCTCCACCGCGCGGACGGGCCGACGCATTGGATCGCAACCTGAGTGAACTGTTGAAAGGGCTGCAACAGGGGCGGGGGCTGGTAGCCAACGGGCGACTCACCGCCGAAACCCGGGCGTTGCTGAACCGGTCTCCTGCCGAACTTCGAGCCGAGCTGCGCCACAACCTGCGCCGCTGGCTGCTGCTGCCGCCGACCGCCCCCGAACGGTTTGTGCTGGTGAACATTCCCGCCTATCGCCTGACGCTGTTCAATCCCAGCGGCCCTGCCCTGGAAATGAAAGTGATAGTAGGGCGGCCCGATTGGCCTACGCCGGAGTTGGGCAGTCATATCGAGGCGTTGAAGGTCAATCCGGACTGGACGCCCACCGCCAATATTATTCGTGAAGATCTGTTGCCGGCACAAAGGCGCGACCGGGGCTTTTTGGGGCGCAACGGCTTTGACGTCTGGCTGCCGGGCATAGCGGGCCGGCAGGATCCGGCCACCATCGACTGGCAGCAACCGCCCGCCGGCCTGCGGCTGGTTCAGGCTGCGGGGCCGAACAATGCCTTGGGGCGCTTCAAGTTTGAAATGAACAACCCGTTCAATATTTATTTGCACGATACCCCAGATAAACGATCATTTGGCGAGGCGCAGCGGGCGCTGAGCCACGGCTGCGTGCGTCTGGCCGAGCCGGCACAGCTGGTGCAAAACCTGGGCTGGTCACTGCCGGAATATCAATACACCCGCATTCTGCCGGCCAGCCAGCCGATACCGGTGTTTCTGGTGTACTTCACCAGCTGGGTCGATGAAGGCGGCCAGCTGCACTTTGCCGAAGATATCTATCGAAAAAACCAGACCATATGACGCAGCTGGCTGCATGGTTGGGTTGGTTGATGGTTACACCTCACGTTGTGTAAGGAGGGAGCTAAAGCAATGCGTGATAAAGCCATGATATTCAAAGAACTGCGGCGAACCAGGCAGCACAGGCGGTGTTTTCCACGGTAGGTAAATGAACCGACTGTTAGAAGTATCCGGCTCATACGGCAGCCCACCTTTTTGGTTATATTATTTATGCAACATATAAATCCGAATGAATCTGGCTTGTTTACCCCAAAATCTGTCGAAAAGTTGCAGTAATAAAACGGGGGTTCTGATTTGTACAAAACCGACCTGCCGTTTATAACTAATAGTGTGAATGAAGTGACCTTGGGTTCCGGGAATAACCGGAGTAATAAAACCATATAATCGTGCGAGCAAGGAGGTAAGCCGTATATATGTTTTTGAACAGCCAGGTGGGACGATGCGGTTTTTACTTGGTAGCAGTGAGATGGATTGTTTTTATATTGCCGAAAGTTTAAATGCTTCGGTTTAAAATATTCAAGATGGAACGAGGATATTATTATGTTGATTTTAAAAGAACTGAATCGCCTGCTGAATGATGAAGAAGGCCTGACCACTGTGGAATATGCGGTAGCGGGTGCCTTGGTCGCCGCAGCTGTGGTTACTGCGTTTACAGATTTAGGTGATAATGTTGGTGAAACTATTACAGGTCTTTGTAGTACCTTGGATAATGCACAAGCAAGTGGTGGTAGTGGTACGGGCTGTCGATAATTATTTACTTTAATTATTGATGAAGGGCAGCTTGTCTGCCCTGTTAATTATTTAAGCATGGTGACGCTATGGAACAGCTACCCTTGTTTTCTTTGTTGATGGCTGCATCCTGGCTGGATTTGACTATTAACAAGATTCCCAACTGGTTGACCCTGCCGTTTATTTTTCTGGCGCTGATTTATCATGGACTATTAGGGGACGGGCTAGCTTTCAGCCTGACTGGTCTGGTATATGCCTTTATCCTGTTGTTTCCGCTGTTTTTCTTTCGCTTGCTGGCCGGGGGGGATGTCAAGCTGGCACTGGGTATCGGTGCCTTTCTCGGTTGGAAGCTGTTTCTCGAGTCCCTGCTTTATGGCCTGATGATAGGCCTGCCGCTGGTACTGGTGTTTGCCTTTTATAAAGTCGGCTGGGAAGGCTTCAAACAAAGCTTTATGCGTTACGGTTATATTCTAGGTGCTAAGAAGTATCTGGCGCCGGTCGAGGGTGAAATGGCCGCGCTCAAGGTGCCTTACGGCCCTGCATTGGCACTGGGGGCGGTACTGGCGGTAGTGCTGAACCAATACGGAATTTTTACGCTGGTGCATTAGGTTCGAATTTTTTCGACCATGATTCGCTGAAGTCGACCCTATAACAGATTCATGGCCCAGCTCAAGGAGGTAACACGGATGTACCTGCCCAAACCGAAAACCCTGGCCGATACCGGCCTGTCGAAAGAGCTGCTGCTGCGTCTGACTCTGCGCCATGTGCAGGAAGAAGGCAGCCTGAGCCTGCCGGTCCTGAGCGAACGGCTGTGCCTGCGTGGCAGCGTGATCGAACCTCTGCTGCAGGAACTGAAAGCCCTGCAATTGATTGAAGTGCGTGCGTCGGGCAAGGCCGGCGATGTGATCCGCTATGCACTTACCGCCAAGGGGCAATATGAGGCGCAAGAGCTGAGCGCCCGCGACGGTTATCTGGGCCCGGCGCCGATCCCGCTTGAAGCCTATAACCGTCTGGTAATGGCCCAGGCATTGGGCGAGCGCAGCATTCGTCGCGACCAACTGGAGCAGGCGCTGGGCGATATGGTGATAAGCCCCGGTCTGGTCAATATTCTGGGGCCGGCGCTCAACTCTCGCCGGCCCTTGCTGATTTATGGTCACGCCGGTACCGGTAAAAGTTTTCTGTGCCATCGTTTCAACAAAATTTTTGATGAGCTGATTTACGTACCCCACGCCATTGCGGTACAGAACACCATTATTCCGATATTCGATCCCCTGTATCACTGGCGTAGTGCATCGCCCGAAGAGGACATGGACAACCGTTATATTGCCTGTCAGCGACCGCTGGTGATGGTGGGAGGCGAGCTTCGGCTCGACATGCTGGAGGTGCATTTCGACCGCCAGTCTCGTCAGTACAGCGCACCCTTGCAGATGAAGGCCAATAACGGTGTGTTTTTGATTGACGATCTGGGACGTCAGGGATTTTCTGCCGATCAGCTGTTTAACCGCTGGATAGTACCGATGGAAGAACGGCGTGATTTTTTATCATTAACCAATGGTCTGCATTTCGACATTCCCTTCGAACAGGTCCTAGTATTTTCTACCAATCTGGATCCTGCCACCATTGCCGACGAGGCATTTTTGCGTCGATTGGGTTACAAGATTGAACTGCGAGCCATGGCAGAAGAATTATATAAAAAAATATGGCTGATGAATCTTGATAAATACCAGCTGGTTGCCGACGAGACGTTGTTCCATTTTATGGTGCATGAACTACACGGTAAAAGTGAAAAACCGCTGATTGCCTGTTATCCCCGTGACATTCTCGGCATTGCCCGAGATATCATGCATTTTAATGGTCAGGCTGGCGAACCGCTTGACCAAGCTATTTTGAAGAAAGCCTGGAGCATGTATTGCGTACACTGACTATACTGCGAAGGCAACACGTTATAGAGCAAGCTGACTAAAATAAAATTATATAATAACGTGGTAGTAACGAACCTAAGGATGGGGTTATGAAAATACGTACCTTGATGCTTTTATTACTGTCGGTCGTGTTCGGACTGGGTGCCGCCTGGATGGCCAATAACTGGCTGGAACAGCAAAGTGCCGCCAGTGCCCGCCAGATTGAGCAAAGTGGCGGCCAGCTTACTCAGGTTGTGGTGGCTGCGGTTGATCTGGCCCCCGGTGTTCAGCTTGATGCTATTCATATTCAGCTAAAGGAAATTGACTCCCGCCTGGTGCCGCCCGGCGCTATAACCAGCCTTGAAGATACTCAGGGTATGGTAACCAAAAACAACCTTTACAAGGGTGACGTGCTGCGTCAGGAACGGTTAACGCCCATTGGGCAGGGCAGCACCCTGTCGGTGTTGCTTGAGCCCGGCATGCGGGCGGTAACGGTACGGGTAAACGACGTGATTGGCGTGGCCGGTTTTCTGCTGCCCGGTAACCGGGTCGACATTCTGTTTACCGAAGGTGACATGACCCGCACCGTGCTGAAAAACCTCAAGGTGCTGGCGGTAGACCAAACCCAGCATACCGATGAAAACCGGCCCAAGCTGGTGCGCGCGGTCACCCTGGAAGTGGACCCCGAACAGGCAGAAAAACTGGTTAACGCCAGCTCCAACGGCCGCATTCAGCTGGCCTTGCGTAACCCCAACGATGAGCAGGATCTGGATGTGGCAGCGCTGGTCACCGAGCCTGATCCGACGGCGGATGCCAAGCCGGTGGTGCCGGCTCCGCAACCCCGGGTTCGTCCGCGCCAGTCGTCGGTGGACTTGATCAAGGGTACCAGTCAGCAGCAGATACCGATAAAAAGCTGAGCATAATACATACAAGGTTCACACGGAGGTGGCTATGAATACACTGAGCAAGATCACTCTGGCAGCGCTGTTGTCGCTGTCGCCCGGGTTGTTATGGGCCGGCGGCAGTCTCGACAAGGCGGCTAACGAAGTACAGTTACCCATTCACAAATCCCGTTCGTTAATGCTCGATCGGCCCGCCAGCCGGGTGTCGGTGGGCAACCCGGCCATTGCCGATGTGCTGGTATTGCAGGATCGCGAGCTGTATCTGGTTGGCAAGTCGCTTGGCCATACCAACCTGATGGTATGGGACATGAACGATGCCCTGATGCAGGTATACGACCTCGAGGTCAGCCACGACTTACAGGGACTGAAAGAACGGCTCTATCGTTTTTTACCCAATGAGCCGATTCAGGTGCATACCTCCCAGGGGCAGTTGGTGGTTAGTGGCGAGGTGTCGGATCTTGCTCGTATGAACGCCGCTTATGAGCTGGCCCGGGGCTATGTGGTTGCGGCCGAGGGCGGTGTGGCCCGCTCCGAAGTGATGAACATGATGAGTGTGGGCGGTGGCCAGCAGGTGATGCTGGAAGTCACCGTGGCCGAGGTGGCCCGTGACACCTCCCGTAGCTGGGAGTCGGCCTTTGAACTGCTCGAAAGTTCCGGCAACTGGGGATTTTCGTTGCTGCGCGACAGCGTGGATCAGTTGACCAGCTTTGGCTCCAACACCGTGGTCGCGGGCTTCGCCAGTGCGGATACCGTGTTTAACGTGGCACTGGATCTGGCTAAAACCCGAGGCCTGGCTCGGGTGCTGGCCGAACCGCGTATTACCGCCATCAGCGGTCAGTCGGCCGAGTTCCTCTCTGGCGGTGAATACCCGGTACCGGTGCCCACCGAAGACGGGGTGGCGGTTGAGTTCAAGGAGTTTGGTGTGGGACTCAAGTTCACGCCGGTGGTCTTGAGCAGTGGCAAAATCAACCTCAACCTCAACGTCTCGGTCAGCGAGCCGGTGGTGGCCAACTCGGCCAGCGTGCCCTTGTTTGGTGACATCACCGCCCTCAGCAAGCGCAGCGCCGGCACCACGGTCGAGCTGGGTGACGGCCAGACCATCAGCATTGCCGGTCTGCTCAGTGAAAACACGCGGGAGTCGGTCAGACAATTACCCTTTGCCGGTGACATTCCCGTGTTGGGTAACCTCTTTACCAGCCGCAGTTTCACCAAGGGTGAGTCGGAGCTGGTGATCATGGTTACCCCCCGCCTGGTGCGCCCTTTCGACAAGCAGCAAGTTACCCTGCCTACCGATGGCTTCATTGAACCGAACGACATGGAGTTTTACCTGCTGGGCAAAATGTCACAGCGCAACCGAGTGGGCGATCAGGCACCGATGGCTGAGTCTTACGGCAATACCGGCATGAGCCCAGCGGTCACCGAAGGTGGCATGGAGCAGACTTATGGTCAGTCGTTATAGCCCGACCTACAGGAGAGAACAGATGAAACGGATGCTACTGATAATACTGGCCTCTGGCGTGCTTGCCGGCTGTGCCACCGAGCGTTATTACGACTTTGCCATGGGCGACAGCATGCAGGAACTCGATGATCTACAGATTATGGATCCCGAAGCCGGCGTGCGTAACGACGGCAAAATTGCCGCTCTTACGCTCAATGGCGAATACGGAGTTTCGTTGCACGACAAATACGTGAAAGGTGCCGAATCTCCCGGTGAGGGCAAGACCCAGGTTACCCTCAACTTCGCCAACTAATCAGGAGGTTCACCATGAAAGCGCTATCGCACCGCAAACAGCAGAAAGGCGCCGTGCTCGTCCTGGTGACGATAGCGCTCTTTACCCTGCTCGGCTTTACCGCTCTGGCACTGGATGGGGGTTATCTACTGCTGAACAAGACCCGGGTGCAGGATGCAGTCGACTCGGCGGCGCTAAGTGGTGCCAAGACCCTGAGTTTGCCCGAGTATAATACCCATGCCGATGCAATAGTGGTGGTCGAAAATACCCTAAAAAATATTCTGGAAGGAGATGGCTTCGAGCAGGTAGATATTGACGTTGATAGATTGTCAGAGGTAGTTAACGTTGAATTTTCCCTTGAGCCGGTCCCTTTTGAGCATTCTGATAGCGCAGATGCGCGCTATATCAGGGTTACCATTGATACCGTACCCGTGAATCAGTTTTTTTCACAACTATTGATTGATACCTGGCAAGTCAGGGCATCGGCCGTGGCCGGCGCCAGTGCGACCATTCGAGAGCCTTGCCAGATCATTCCGTTAATGATGTGTATCAATAGTACTAATCCTCCTGCGGTTGAGGACATTCCCGATGATTATGATTACGGTTTTAACCCTTCGGATGAAGATAACCGGGGTGATGTGGTCATGATCAAGTCTCCGACGCAAAACACTCCTGTTGGACCGGGTAACTTTCTGGCCGTAGATTTGGAAGATGCGAACGGCGCAGATGGTTTTCGAGATGGCTTGGCCGGCGCATTAACCGATGCCTCCTGTATTTCTCCCGGTGAGGAAATCATAACGAAAACCGGTAATATGGCCGGCCCTACAGAGCATGGTTTGAATACCCGCTTTGGAGATTACTCCGGCAATATGGGTCAATTTGAACCGGGCTCTGCCAATGGAGGAGAAGATGCTTATTTTGCCGATTGTTCCGTGCCGCTGAACGACCCGGACACAATAGAGTTAACCGATACTGATTTCAGCACGGATACCGGCAGCGCTGTTCTTGCTTCTTCTTCCGATAAATACAATCAGTTGCAGAGTTACGTTGATTATATTGGGGATCCATCAACGTCCAAGCTGCCAGATACGACCTATTGTTCGCCCAAACGACGGTTGGTAAAGGTGCCCGTCGGTGATTGCAATAATCCGGTAGATAAAGGGAACGGTAAACACGCGATTCCTTCTTTGGGTACCATGTGCATGTATTTGAGCCAACGGGTAACCGATGGCCCGGGTAATGAAAAGTACATCGTCGCCGAGTTTGTAAAGAACTGTACAGCGGAGGGGTCAGGTTACAGTGAATTGCAGAATGGTCCAGATCGTCTGGTGTTGTATAAAGATACTGGTAGTGGAGATTCATGATGTTGAAACTATCCAAACAACGTGGACTTGCTGCCGTTGAGGCAACCATCATACTGCCGGTGATATTGCTGCTGCTGTTATCTATCGGTGAGTTTGGTCGAATGTTGTATCAATACAATACCCTTACCAAGGCCCTCAGGGCCGGTGTGCGCACGGTCAGTGTCGCCGAAGGTGATAATTTTGTATTGGATGACACCCTGAAGAACAGAACCCGAAACATGATACTTTACGGTCAGGAAACGGCCGGTTCATCGACGGTGTTGCCTGGATTACAATATTCTGATGTCAGCTTTTCCGAACCATTTAACATGCCCGCGGCAAGTGAAGATCGTTATGTAAAAGTGAACGTCAGTTATGACTGGGTGCCGATGTTTGGAGATACCTTTAATACTTTTTTCGGTGAGGCTATTTCATTAAATTTCCCATTGACAACCAGTATGACCATGAGGGTGCTCAATGATGGGTGATTCATGTATAAAGAAATATAAAACCAGCCAGTTATCCCGGCAGCGAGGCACCACAATAGTCGAATTTTCAATTGTCGGATCTCTGGTTTTTTTGGTGATCTTTTCGGTAATGGAAGTGGGGCGGCTAATGTACACCTGGAGTTCGTTAAATGAGGCGGCCCGTCGAGCTGCACGCCTTGCGACGGTGTGCCGAGTAGAAGAGGTTCAAAATGGCAAGGTAGGGGCTGCGGTTGTCAATCAGTTGGAAGGAGTTATACCTGGACTTACGACAAGCAACCTGGAATTTAAATATCTTAATGCCAATGGAACCGATGCGGTGCCACCTCACTTCGCTCATTATGTGCGTAGCAGGATAGTGGATTATCAATATGAAATGATTTTACCCCTGTCTGTTGATTTATCCCGAATTGCACCTGATTTTGCTACCACACTTAGAACCGAAAGTATGGGTAAAACCAAACCGACAACAGCCAATCCTAATGGTGACATTATTTGTACAGAGACGGGAGGGGCAGGTATATGACAGACGCCAAAAATGTAGAGCTGAATAGCGTGTTATCAACTCGTCCGTCACTGGCCTGTCCGTTGCAGGTTAACGTGATTGATCCGGATGGCCGGCTATGGTCTCAGCTGCAGCTTCAGCTCCAATCCAGTCAGTTGCAGTTGCGGCGGCTTTCGGAACAGGATCCCTTGCCCAGAAGCAGTCGTCAGCTGTTGTTGCTGGTGGATCATCCGCTGATCTCTATGGTGTATGACGAACTGGAGCGGCAAACGACCAAGTCGGTGCCGGTGTTGGTGGTGGGGGACCCCGGGCATACCGCTTTGATGCGCCGCTCCATGCGGTTGGGTGCTATTGACTATTTACCCTTCGACTACCAGCCGACCGAACTGTGGGCGGCGATAACCAGGGTGGCGGATCAGCTGGCGGCCAGCGCCAGGCTGGCGCCGGTGACCGTGGTGGTGAACGGCAAGTCCGGTTCGGGCGCCAGCTTTATTTCTGCCAACCTGGGTCATGCGCTCAGTGAAGCCGAAGAAGGTGACAAGGTGCTGGCGGTCGACGCCAATTTCAATTACTGCTCCTTGAGTGATTATCTGAATGTGCACGACAAACAGGGCAGCCTGGCGGTTGCCATGCAGCGGGCCAGCGAACTGGATGCGGTGGCACTGACCGGCATGGTCAGCCCGGCCCGGGAACGGCTCGATGTGTTGCCGTCTTCACCGGCCTCGCTAACCGAACACCAGGTGCCCACGGCAAAAAATTGTGCCCAGCTGATGTACCTGTTACGCAGTCAATATCAGCAGGTGGTGATTGATCTGTCGCGTGGACCCGAAAGCTGGAATTTGCCGATTCTGGAGTGTGCCGACCATATACTGGTGGTGATGCAGCAGTCTCTGTCTGCCTTACGGGAAACCATTTGTCTGCTCAGGCAATTGCGTCATGAGCTGGGTATACCGAAAGAAAAAATCATTCTGCTGGTTAATCGTTATGACAAGAAAAAGGATCTTTCTTTAAAGAAAATCGAACAGACCACCGAAATCACTCATATCATTACTTTACCCAATGACTTTGTGATGGCTGAAAACTGTACCGATCTGGGCAAGCTGGTGGTGGAAATAGAAAAAAATCATAAGCTGGTCAACGTATTCGATTATATCGTCAGCGAGATCACACCTCATGAAACTGCGTCGCCAAAGCGATCCGGTCTGTTCGGCAAGTTGTTTGGCCGACATTGAGTCATTATTGAATAATCAAGGGGGTCAAGGATGAACCTGGAAGATTATATTCTCAACACCGAAGAAGAATCCCACAAGCATCGGGTGCATAACAAGCTGATGGATATGCTGGACTTGCCGATGCTGCAGACCATTTCACGTGAACAGGCCAGCGAGCAGATAGAGCGGCTGTGTTTTCAGTTAATGCAGGACTCGTCTACCCCTCTGTCACTGGAGTCCCGCAAGAAAATAGTGCGCCAGATCCTCGACGAAGTGCTGGGCCATGGCCCGCTGGAGCCCTTGCTGGCCGACCCGGGTATTGCCGATATTATGGTCAACGGCGCCAAAAATATTTACGTGGAACGACGAGGGCGCATAGAGCGGGTACCGCTCACCTTTACTGATGACGACCATTTGATGGGGGTGATTGAACGTATTGTGTCCAGTGTGGGGCGGCGTATCGATGAATTATCCCCAATGGTGGATGCCCGCCTGAAAGACGGTTCTCGGGTGAATGCCATTATTCCGCCGCTGGCGCTGAATGGTCCTACCCTGTCGATTCGTCGTTTTACCGTTGAAAAGCTGGCGGTAGATACCCTTATCGACTTCGGCACCATTACTCCGGCGATTGCCGAGGTAATGGATGCAGTGGTTAAGGGCAAACTCAACATTCTGATCTCCGGCGGTACCGGTACCGGTAAAACGACCTTTCTGAATATTATGTCGGGCTTTATTCCATCCAACCAACGCATTATCACGGTGGAAGACTCCGCCGAACTGCAATTGCAGCAGCCTCACGTGGTACAGCTGGAAAGCCGGCCCGCCAACATAGAGGGCCGGGGCGAGGTTGCCATGCGCGACCTGGTGAAAAACACCCTGCGGATGCGACCCGACCGTATCGTGGTGGGGGAGGTTCGGGGCGCCGAGGCTTTTGACATGCTGACCGCCATGAACACCGGCCACGAAGGTTCGCTGACCACCATTCACGCCAACACCCCACGCGATGCGCTGGGCCGGCTCGAAAACATGGTGTCCATGACCGGGTTCGACATGCCGGTGAAAAACATCCGTGCCCAGGTGGCGTCGGCACTGGATCTGATTATTCAGCTGGAACGGCAGGAAGACGGCAGACGACGCATGGTCAGCATGCAGGAAGTGCACGGCATGGAAGGCGAAACCATCACCATGTCGGAAATATTCACCTTTGAACGCACCGGTATCGACGGAGAAGGCAACGTACAGGGGCGCCACAAAGCCACCGGGGTGATGCCCAACTTCTATGATCGTCTGGCCCGGCGCGGCATGGCGTTGCCGCGCAGCTTGTTTGGTGATGACGACTTGCACCGCGACCTTTTTTAGCGGGAGGTTTTATGACGTCCAATACCCTGATTTTTCTGGCGCTGGTGGCGTTGGCGGTGGTGTTTTTGAGTCTGGCGATGTTTGTGCCGGTCACCCAGCCCCGCCTGAACCGATCTGCTCTGCTCAAGCGGCGCATTGAGGCGCTTCAGTCCGAAAATCGTGAACAGCAACAAGTCTCTATCTATCGCACCAAGCGGCTGGATGCTCTTTCGCCCTTGCTGCGCCGGGTCGAAACCTCGCCACTGATGGAGCGGGTGGCGTTTGCATTGGAACTGGCCGGCTCGCGGCTTTATGCCTACCAGCTGGTACTGGGGCTGAGTGTACTGAGCCTGCTGTTGGCGGTACTGAGCTGGTGGCTGTGGCACAGCTGGCTGATGGTACTGCTGGCGCTGCTGGTGCCGGGGCTGGTAACGCACATCAAATTGCGGCGTAATTATTATCAGCGTCTGGCCGAGTACGAGCAACAGTTGCCCGAGGCGCTGGACATCATGAAACGGGGCTTGCAGGCCGGGTATTCCTTTTCCGATACCATCAAGCTTATCAGTGAGCAGATGCCTAATCCGCTGGGGCGGGAATTTGCCCTGGTGTTTGCCGATATCAATTACCGTAAGGATATTCGCCGGGCCATGACCGGCCTGCTGGAGCGGGTGCCGAGCATTTCTAACATGGCCTTGATCAGTGCGGTGCAGGTACAGCGGGAAACCGGCGGCAATCTGGTGGAAAACATCGACAAGTTGTCGACCATTATTCGCGATCGCTTCAAGTTCAACCGACAGCTCAGAACCCTGTCGGCAGAAGGACGGATGTCGGGCTGGGTGCTGGTGCTGACTCCATTTTCCTTGTTTGCGTTGATGTACTTTACCACGCCCGGTTATATCAACGAGCTGGTGACCACCGAGCAGGGACATGAGTTACTTGTTTACGGTGGTATCGGCATGGTGCTGGGTATTTGGTGGATCAGCCGCATTATTAAAATCGAGGTGTAACATGGCCGAGTTAACGGAACTGTTTAACGCCGGCATGGCGAACCCGCAAATGCGCCAATGGTTGCTGATTGGCGGTGTGACCCTGTCGGCCATCACCCTGTTCTGGTCGTTGGCCCTGGTGGCCGGCGGCATCACCAATCCTTATCGACGCCGGTTGAACCGCATGCAGCAGCAGACGGAGGATGAACAGGATACATTGGAGCAGCGGTTGGTTATCGCCAAAAACGGCAGTGCAGGCACCTTCAGCGGCAACCGAATCCGCACCCTGCTGGTGCATGCGGGCTTTCATAAAAACTCGGCCTACCGGGTATTCAATGGTCTGCGACTATTGCTAGTCATACTGGCGGTGCTGGTGGCACTTGCGGTAATGCTGACCAGTACTGCGCTGGCTATCAACATTATGCTGTTGTTGCTGGTGGCCGTGGCTTATGTGGCTTACGTGGTACCTGTGTTTGTACTGGAACGCTTCGCCAACAAAAGAATGACCCGGCTAAAAATGGGCATGCCAGATGCGCTGGATCTGCTGGTGGTCTGCACCGAGGCGGGCATGGGATTTAAGGCCGCACTGCAGCGGGTAGCAAAAGAAGTCAGCCTGAGCCACGAGGATTTGGCTTATGAGCTGGATCTGATCTCCGCCAAGCTGCTGGCGGGGCTTGGTATGAAACAGGCATTCGACGAGTTTATCCTGCGTACCGGGCTGGATGATTTTCGCAGCCTGAGTACGGCCATCAACCAGAGTATGCAACTGGGTACCAGCATTGCTGAAACCCTGCGCACCTATGCCGATGAATACCGCATTAAACGCAAGCAGGAGGCGGAAGAACTGGCAGCCAAAATTGGTACCAAGATGATTTTTCCGTTGGTGTTTTTTATTTGGCCCTCGTTTTTTATCGTCGCCATTGGTCCGGCACTAATCAAGGTCTTCAAGGTGTTTGGCAACATGTAAATATAATCTGCACCACAGACGCTAACCGACTGGCCGAACCATCTGGGTCCAACTAACCTTGGGTTGTGTCTTTCTTTGACCATGGACTGGTTTAAGGATTTTAAAATGAATAATAAACTGTGTGCGCTGGTCACGGTGTTGTTGCTGAGTGGTTGTGCCAGCACCAATGAAACCAACGATAGCGGGCTGTTCGGGGCCAAATCGCCCGGTGCCGGCGTTATTAAACCCACCACTGCGTCTGAGGCCCGTATGCTGGTGACCCAGTCGCAAACCTCCGGCAACCCGGACGCCATGATTTATGCCTATACCCAGGCGCTGGCCTTTGACGAGTTTGAGCCGGCGGATATTTATTTTCATATCGCCCGGCTGGAACAGCAACGTGATAACAACGGCCAGGCAGAGCAGGCCTATCGGCAGGCGATGGCGGCGGAACCCAAACGGCAGGAACTGAAAGAATCATTGGCGTTGTTGCTGGTGGACATGAAGCGTCATCATGAGGCCGAGACCCTGCTGCAAGAGGTGGTGACTGCCGACATGGCGCGGCTCAAGGCACCTTCAGGCGATACAGCCCGCTGCGTTACCGATAACCAGTCACCCTGGCGCAGTTATAACGGCCTGGGTTTGCTGGCAGACATTCTGGAGCAGGGCGAGCAGGCGCGTCACTATTATCAGTGTGCGCTCAAGGTACAGCCGGGTCTGGCCATGTTGCACACCAATCTGGGTTTTTCCTACTACCTTGAAGGCGAATATCCTCAGGCCGAACGGGCGCTGACCCGGGCGGTAAATCAGGATCCGCAATACCGTCGTGCCTGGAGCAACCTGGGCCTGCTGTATTATCGCTGGGGCCGTAAATCCGAAGCATTGGCTGCGCTGCGTAAAAATGGCTCCCAGGCCGAGGCGCTTAACGATTTGGGTTACATTGCCATGATGGAAGGCGCCTATGATGAGGCCGGCAGCTTGTTTCAGCGCGCCATCGATGCCTCACCGCGCTACTACCCCAGAGCGGTAGCCAACCTCAATCAGGTCAGAACCCTGTCGGCAGTGGCCAAACGTTAACGACGGTCTATTCTTCCATCTCTGTCCGGCTGCTCTGGCCGGACTCTGATTGTTGCTCGGTGGCGAGTCTTTACTCGCAAATCGTCAGCATGGCCCGGGTGAGCTTGCTCAGCTCATCCTGCGTTATGATATAGGGCGGCATCACATACAGCAGCTTGCCGAACGGGCGTATCCACACGCCTTGCTCAACCAGCTGTTGTTGTACCTCGGCCACCTCCAGCGGCTCATGCAGTTCAATCACCCCAATGCCCCCCAGTACCCGAACATCGGCCACGCGCGGCAATTCCCGCGCCGGTGCCAGCTCGGTTTGCAACTGCGCTTCAATCGCCGCGATGCGTGCCTGCCAGGGTGAGCTCAGCAGTAATTCCAGGCTGGCCACCGCCACCGAGCAGGCCAGCGGATTGGCCATAAAGGTGGGGCCGTGCATCAGTACACCGGCGGGGCCGTTACAGATGGTCTCGGCCACGGTTTGGGTGGTTATGGTGGCGGCCATGGTCATGTAGCCGCCGGTCAGCGCCTTGCCGATGCACATGATGTCCGGCGTTATGCCGGCCCACTCGCAGGCAAACAGCTTGCCGGTGCGGCCGAAGCCGGTGGCAATCTCGTCCACGATCAGTAAAACGTCGTACCGGTCGCACAGCGCACGGGCACCCTTGAGATATTCCGGATGATAAAAACACATGCCGCCGGCGCCCTGTACTATGGGCTCGAGGATCAGCGCCGCCAGCTCGTGATGACGCTGCTCCAGCATCAATTCCAGCGGTTGCAGGTCCTGCGGATTCCAGTCGCCGTCAAACCGGCTGTGGGGGCTGTTTATAAATACATGCTCGGGCAGAAAGCCACGATACAGGCTGTGCATGCCGCCATTGGGGTCGCACACGCTCATGGCGCCGAAGGTGTCGCCGTGATAGCCCTTGTTCAGGGTCACAAATTTCGTTTTGGGTTGCCCGCGGCCGTGCCAGTACTGAATAGCCATTTTCAGTGCCACTTCTACCGACACCGAACCCGAGTCGGCCAGAAAAAACCGATCCAGCCCCTTGGGCAATACCTGCATTAGTGCCCGGCACAGGGTGATGGCCGGATCGTGGGTCAGGCCACCGAACATCACGTGCGACATCTTCCCGAGCTGCTCGGTGGCGGCCTGGTTCAGCTCGGGCACATTGTAGCCGTGCAGGCAGGCCCACCAGGATGACATGCCGTCAACCAGCCGTCGGCCGTCGGCCAGTTGCAGATAAACGCCGTCGGCACGCTCTACCTGGTAGCAGGGCAGGGGACGAGTGAGCGAAGTGTAGGGGTGCCACAGATGATGCAGATCGAATGCCTGATTGTTCATAAAGTAACCTGACGTAAACCATTGTGTTTCTTGTTGGTTGACAGGCTAGCATCCGTGCTTACACTAGCCAAGAAAAACACCTCTGGATATCAAGGATAAGGCCCCGCATGAGCCGTCAAAACTGGACCCGTGAGCAGGTGCTCGCATTATTTGAACGCCCTTTCTTCGATCTGCTGTTTGAAGCCCAGCAGGTGCACCGTGCCCACTTCGACCCCAATGAGGTGCAGGTCAGCACCCTGTTGTCGATCAAGACCGGCGCCTGCCCGGAAGACTGCAAATACTGCCCGCAAAGCGCCCGCTACAGCACCGGTCTGGAAGTAGAACGGTTGATGGAAATGGAAAAGGTGCTGGAGCGGGCCAAAGAGGCCAAGGCCAACGGTTCCAGCCGTTTCTGCATGGGCGCCGCCTGGCGTAACCCCAAAGAGCGGGACATGCCCTATCTGGTGCAAATGGTGCAGGAAGTGAAATCCCTGGGGCTGGAAACCTGCATGACCCTCGGCATGCTCAGCGATGCACAGGCGGATCGGCTGGCCGATGCCGGGCTCGATTATTACAACCATAACCTGGATACCAGCCCGGAGTTTTATGGCGACATCATCACCACCCGCACCTACGCCGACCGGCTCGACACCCTGGAAAACGTGCGCAACGCCGGCATGAAGGTGTGCTCAGGTGGCATCGTGGGGCTGGGTGAAAGTCCGGAAGATAGAGCCGGCCTGCTGCTGGCACTGGCCAACCTGCCACGTCAGCCCGAAAGCGTGCCCATCAACATGCTGGTGAAGGTGAAAGGCACCCCGATGGAAAACCAGGAAGATCTGGACGACTTCGACTTCATCCGCACCATCGCCGTGGCGCGCATCCTGATGCCGCAAAGCCATGTGCGGCTGTCTGCTGGTCGTGAGAAGATGAACGACCAGATGCAGGCGATGTGCTTCATGGCCGGCGCCAACTCCA
>JAAEZO010000155.1 GCA_018222825.1 Gammaproteobacteria bacterium | reverse complement strand
TACCTGCGCCTGAGTCAGGAGCTGGAATGGAGTGACGCAGAAGACTTCAGTGCCGAAACGGCGGCGCGCTTTCGTCTCGATCTGCCTACCACCAAAAAACGATTACGCTTCATTATTGAAAGCGACCCGGAAGAATCCGAAGGCACCCTGGCCGAACAGGGCTCCAACCGGCTGCGTACCGATCAACGTAGCCTAGGCAGCACCATTGTCGGCCTGAGCAGGCTCGGCAAGCGGGACAAACGGGAGGCCTGGAACCTGCAGGCCGGAGCCGGGGTCAAGGTACGCTGGCCGCCGGATCCTTATGTGCGTTTTACCGGTGAACGGCTGTGGCAACTCGAGTCACCATGGCAGCTGGAGTCCTACAATCGCGCCTCCTGGTTCAACGAGGAAGGCTATTCCATACGCAGCCGATGGGATGTCGGCCGGCCGCTGGATGAAAACCATCACCTGCGCTTTATCACCAACTTTCAGTGGCAGGAAGAAGTCGATACCCTGGAATATTCCGAGTCGGTGGAGCTGAACCAGATACTGGGCAAGCGCAGCGTCATGCGTTACGCCATCGCCGCGGTAGGAAGAAGCACCTCGGATCCCCGGCTCCATGATTATTACCTGTACAGTCACTACCGACGCAACCTGCACCGGGAAATACTCTTTGTCGATTTTATCCCGGAGCTGCATTTCCCCCGGGAGCAGAACTACGAAGCCCAGTTTGGCGTGACTCTTCGACTGGAAGTCATGTTCAAGGGCGACCTGGTTTTTCGACGCTGAGCAAACGCAGGCTCAAAGCGGACGAAACAACCGAACATCAGCTTCTGCAACCAATGCCGGGGCCAACTGCTCGAAATAATCCTTGATGTAGGGCTGGGCACAGTGCGCTTCAAACGCTTCTTTGCTGGCCCACTGTTCGATAAAAACACAATCCCAGGGCCCGCCGTTGGCACCGGCATAAGGCATTTCCTCGGTCAGCTGGTACAACAGACAGCCCTCTTCCCTGTGGGTATTGGCGATCAGGCTTTTCAGCGCCTGTTGTAATTCCTGGGCCTTACCCGGCTTGGCGTTAAAACGGGCAACACAATATAAATCAGACATCATCGGCTCTCGATAAGAGTAAAGCCGGTATGCTAATACATACCGGCCCCGCCTGAACAGTTCTCCCCTTCCCCTGCCGCCACCGCATTAAACTTCGGAACTGAACATTCGCCCAAAATACCTGTTGACCCTAATCGGGTAACCGGTTAGAGTGACCGCAGCTCGAAAAATACGGCTATATTTATGTTCTTGTTACGATGTTCTAGTAGTACCTCGTCCTGTATTTCATAAGTTAAATCTGTATTTTTCCAAGCTCATTTATTTATGGTAGATTTGTTTACAGGATTTTAGGTATGTCTAATATCGTTAAAGGTAAAGTTAAGTTCTTCAATGAGTCCAAAGGCTTTGGTTTCATCGAACAAGAGCAAGGTCCTGACGTGTTCGTACACTTCAGCGCCATCCAGAGCCAGGGTTTCAAAACTCTGGCCGAAGGCCAAGCAGTACAGTTCACTGTAGCTCAAGGTCAGAAAGGTCCTCAGGCTGAGAACGTAGTTCCTCTGTAAGAGACTACCTCACCAAGAATTCCTAAGCCGTGCCTCCGGGCGCGGCTTTTTTATTGCATTTTTCAGCAATCCCCTGCTTGTCGCCCTCTCGATAAAGCTGAAATCACTAACCAATACCCGCTTCGCTGCACTCATCCCGCTCTATTATCTCCCCTTCATGACCACTAAAACCGTCCGATGGCATACCAGGACAGTAACTTGAGCAGAATGGCACCACTCAGAATACAGAGCCCAAGACTGAATGCGGTATCTACACCGTAATAAACCAGTCCGGCGGTCAGCAGGCTGGCTGTCAGCATTTGCAATGCCCCCGACAAGGCGGCAGCGGCACCGGCCAGATCCCGATAGGGTTCCAGCAAGCGGCTCATCGCATTGGAAAAAGCCATACCATTACCCAGAGCCTGAATAAAGATGGCGCTTATCAACCATACCGGTTGTAACGGCATCACCAGTATCCAGACACCGGCAGACATCTGAACAAAAGGACTCAGGCGCAGCATATGTTCGGCTGATACTCGATGCTGAATCCGATTATTGATAATCCCCCCCAGCAGCAATCCCATCGCCGGAAGCAATGCCCAGCTGCCATATTCTGCCGCACTCATGCCGATTTGCCGCTGCATCACGTAAGGCATCACCGACACCGACACCGACACCATCATCAGCGAAAACTGTCCCCACAACATGCCGCCATAACCGAGAAAATGACGCAACCCCAGCAAATGGAGATAGTTGAGGATGATGCTCTTCAGCTCCATCGAGCGGCGTTCGCCATGATGAGTTTCTTTAAAGCCGGCCAGCAACAGCATCCACAGTCCCAGCAGGTAGATAAACATGGCCACGAACACACTCTTCCACCCCAGGTGGTGGCCGAGAATGCCTCCTACCGCCGGCGCTGCAATCGGCGTAAAGGCCGCCGCCATGGCCACATAAGACAGCGCATTACGCAGCGCTGCGCCCTCGAAGCGATCGCGCAGCATGGCACGGGAAACCACGGCGCCACAACCAGCTCCCAACCCCTGCAGCAGTCGACCCAGCAATAACCATTCGAATGATGCATTAGGCAACAGACAAAGCCCTACTCCCAGCAACGCCAATGCCAGTCCCGCCAGCAGTACTGGGCGACGCCCTCGGGCATCACTCAAGGGGCCATACAACAGCTGTACCGGACCAAAGGCAAACAGGTAGGCAGAGATCAACCACTGTATTCGATCCGGATCTTCGGCCAGGGTCTGGCTGATGGCCGGTAACACCGGTAACAACAGGCCAATGCTCAATTGCCCCATGCTGACAATAAGACAGGCCAGGATAAGGGTATGGGTTGTCGAAGTGGATGTTGCCACGCACCTTCCTCTGATTATGGTATTAGGGTAATGGGATCAGGGCCGCAGGATTAAAGTGAGCTTTACTTTGACAAGTCGGGCATTCATTAAGCACAATCAAGGTTGAAAAATAACAAACAGGACTGCCTACATGACTGCCCAACCAGCAAACCCCCAATCGCTTCAACAGGCTTTCTCATTGGGTAACGGACAGGATGCGGCACTGAACTGGTTGCGCAAGAATCAGACTCATTGCGCCATCTTCCTCACCAATGGCATCAAGCTGGAAGGAATGATCAGTGCCTTTGATCAATACAGCATTCTGCTATCTGACCCCCGTGGTCAGCAGCAGCTGATTTATAAAGCCAAGATTTCCACTATTTCTCCCGCGACCCGTCGACCGCCGCGTACCGGGGTTATTCTCAACAAGCCCCGCCGCCCCCGGTACGAAAGTCATCACACTCCGCGCGAAGATAATCATCGCCGGGATGATCAATACGATCACCCCAACGACGACGATCAAGGCTAATTGCTTTCGTTGTTCAATAACAAAAAGGTCAGCTCAAGCTGACCTTTTTGTTATTGACGGGGAGGCTCTTCTCTCCCCGCTCCCGGATACCGCTTACGCGGCCATCAGGTTAAATCAGTTCCAGCTCTTCCATCACCCGGCGAATGCGCGCCTTGGTGCTTTCTTGCAGCGGCACCACGGGAATACGACAGTCTTCACTGGCCAGACCCAGCAGCGACAGTGCGTACTTGGGGCAGGCAGGGTTAGGCTCGGCAAACATCACCTGATGCAACGGCAGCAGTCGATCCTGCAGCGCTCGGGCTTCTTCCCACTTGCCGGCCAGGGTCAGTTCCTGCAGCTGAGCACAAAGGCGCGGGGCCACGTTGGCGGTAACCGAGATACAACCCTGACCACCGGCCACGTTGTAAGACACGGCGGTACCGTCTTCACCGGACAACCAGGCAAACGGCTTCTTGATCAGCTGACGTTCGGCCCAGGGGCGCGCCAGATCACCGGTCGCGTCTTTCACCCCGACGATGCGCGGCAGCTCGGCGATGCGCGCCATGGTCTCGGGCTGAATATCGACCACCGCCCGCGGCGGAATGTTGTAAACGATAATCGGCAGCTCGGTGGCATCGTGCAGCATCTTGAAATGCGCGTAAAGGCCATCCTGGCTTGGCTTGTTGTAATAACCGGCCACATGCAGGGTGGCATTGGCACCCACCTTCTGGGCACAGTTGCTGTATTCAATCGCCTCTACCGGATTGTTGGAACCGGCACCAGCAATCACAGGTACTCGCCCTGCGGCCTGCTCCGCCACAATTTCAATCACCCGGCAATGCTCGTCGTGCGTCAGGGTCGGACTTTCCCCGGTGGTGCCGACCGGCACAATGCCGTGAGTACCCTCCTCGATGTGCCAGTCAACCAGCCGGCGCAGCGCCGCCTCGTCGAGTCGGTCACCGTCAAAGGGGGTCAGCAGGGCAACTAAAGAACCGCGAAACATGGAAACTCCTTCTCCTGGCTAGAGGATTGAAAAATTTAAATAAAAAACCCCGGTCGCTGTTGCATCACCGGGGTTTGAGAACATCTTGTCTTGATGAAAATCAGGCGTCGGTCACGCAACAAAGGCTACCGCTAGTCGTTTAAGCGATTTTCCCGGTTTACGTTTAACGATAAAAATCATGGTTTACACCTGAAAAAATCCTGAACAGCATCTTTTGCTAATGACCGACAAATGTCAAGAGTACCGGTGGCATGTATAATGCCCAATTGATTTATTTACCGCGGAGCCCGAGATGTTTGAGGCCTTGACCCCGGTCAGCGAAATGCTGACCCGTAATCTGGATATTCTGAGTCGCCAGCCCTTGCTGGTATGCGGTTTGCTCGAAGACAAGCTCCCCACTCTGCTGGCCGAGGCCGGCCCCGCGCCCCGGGTGTTTACCACCGATTTTCGCTATTTCCAGTGGCAACGAGCCCAAGGCCTTGCCGATATCGAATTTGGCACCAGCCCCGCCCCCGGTACGGCTGCCGGCCTGCTGCTGCTGATGCCCAAGGCCAAGGCCGAGGCCGAGTATTTGCTGGCCGCCTGCCTGCCCTTGCTGGCGCTTGGTGCCCCGGTGTTTATCGCCGGAGACAATAAGGGTGGCGTCAAGTCGGCCCCAAAGCTTCTCGCGCCCTACTGTGAGCAGGTCAACAAGCTGGACAGCGCTCGGCGCGCCAGCCTGTATCAGGCCGAACTGACCACCCTGCCAGCCCCCTTTGTTCTGGCCGACTGGGTCAGCCGCTATCCGCTGGAAGAAGAGCAACTGCAGATTTGTGCGCTGCCCGGCGTATTCAGTGCCGCACATCTGGACTCCGGCTCGCGCTTGCTGCTGAAGACCATTACTTCTCTCAAGGGCAGAGTGCTCGACTTCGGTTGCGGTGCCGGCGTTATTGGTGCCAGCCTGTTAAAACGTAACTCCGACATGACACTGGAATCCATCGATATCAACGCCCTGGCATTGGAAGCCAGCCGGATAACTCTGGCTGAAAACGAGCTCGACGCCAACGCCAAGGTCTATGCTTCCGACGGTCTGAACCAGGTGAGTGGCAAGTTCAATCACATCATCACCAATCCGCCTTTTCATGCCGGCCTGAAAACCTTTTATCACACCACCGAAACCCTGCTGAGTTCGGCCGCCGATTATCTGCTGCCGGGCGGCTCGCTGATCCTGGTCGCAAATGCCTTTCTGCCCTATCCGGAATTGATCGAAAAAAGTTTCGGTCACTGCGAAACCCTGGCCGCCACCGGCAAGTTCAAGATTTATCGAGCCAGACGCTGACGTTAACCGATTAATTAGTCTCTTTTTTAACCAACCGGCCATTAGCGCCGGTTTTTTTAACTTTTGTAGGAAACTTCGTATTGACGAGCGGCAAAAAATCTATAGAATTCGCAGTCCTTGGCAAGGCGAGGGTGGCGGAATTGGTAGACGCGCTAGCTTCAGGTGTTAGTGTCCTATGGATGTGGGGGTTCAAGTCCCCCCCTTCGCACCACGAT
>JAAEZO010000154.1 GCA_018222825.1 Gammaproteobacteria bacterium | reverse complement strand
TGGCCATTCTCAAGAACAAGGCACTGCCGGTCGGCACCCAGTTTCTGGAGCTGATCTTCGTGGCCGAATCGGCTCATCATGCCCAGCTGTACCGTTTTCTGCCGCCGGCCCCCATTCGCCTGCTGCTCGACAAGAGTGGCAACGATCTGGCGGACAAGGTCAGCTTCGAGTCGTTTGACCGACAGCTCAGCCCGGTCAACCGTCATCTGGCCAGCAAGCTGGTCAATGCCTCTCAGACCATCATCCATCAGCTGTTGCAACAGGCCCAGCCGGTCGCGGAAGCACAGATGCATGTGCTGGTCGAGCAGGCCCGCACTCGAATGCAGGAGTCTATTGGACAGGAATTGCAGCGTTTGCAGCAGTTGGCCAAGGTCAATCCCAATGTGCGAGCCAGCGAGATTACCCATGTGCAGGAACTGCGGGACGAGATCGACAGCCTGCTCAGCCATACTCGCTTAAAACTGGACGCGATTCGGTATATCGTAGTCAGCCACCAATAAGGAATTACCACCATGGCTTTGCTGCGTTACGATCCACCGATGGATCCCCAGTTTGAAGTGTTGTATCAGGATGACAGCCTGATCGTGCTGAACAAGCCCAGCGGCCTGCTCAGCGTACCCGGGCGCGACCCGATTCATTTCGATAGTCTGTCCAGTCGGGTGGCTCGCGTTTATCCCACGGTTCAGGTCGTGCACCGGTTGGATATGGCCACCTCGGGAGTGATTGTAATGGCATTGCACCCCAAGGCACATCGAGAGCTGAGTCGGCAGTTTCGCGAACGTGAAACCGCCAAGTGCTATTACGCCTGGGTGTACGGTAATCCCAAACAAAGTGCGGGCAGCATCGATCTGCCGCTGTGCTGTGACTGGCCCAATCGGCCGCGGCACATGGTGGATCATGAGAACGGCAAACCGGCGCTCACCCACTGGCGCTGCCTGCGCCGGCTGGAAGACCGCAGTTTGATCAAGCTGACGCCAATCACCGGTCGTTCTCATCAGTTGCGGGTGCACATGAAAAGTCTGGGTCATGTGATTTTGGGCGATAACCTCTATGCAGAAGGAGACGCGCTGGAGATGGCACCCCATTTACAGCTGCATGCCGCCGAGCTGGAATTTCGCCATCCCAGAAGCAAGGAATGGCTGACCTTCACCGCCCCCGCCCCCTTCGACATTACATAATGATGCCTCGGCCAAGATGGTGGGCAGTCTGTTGCCTGGCTGCCTGGCTGACCGCACCGGTCAGCCAGGCTCGACTCGACTGGTCGGCCTTCGAGCAATATCAGCCGGCCGCCAGGCTGCTGCGCTTTAACACCGCCAGCGCAAGTACCGCCGGCACGCTGTTGATCTGGCCCGAACAGGGCCAGACTCATTATTGGCTGCCGATGGCCACATACTGGCAACAGCGAGGCTGGGATTTCATTGTGCTGCAGCCCGATCCGGCGCAGCAATCCTTCGCTCCCGCCACTGAACAACCAACCGATCAACAACGACGCTGGCAAGAGCAGACCGCGACTCGTCTGAGTGACGTACTGGCCGGGCTGGAGTCATCCCCTCCCTTGCTGGTGGTCGCACAAGGCAGCGCCGCACTCTGGTATCAACAGCTGGTCGACAGCTCGGCACTGCCGCCGCCACAGGCACTGATACTGCTGGATGCCTTGCCGGTACCCTCAGCCGAACAGCAAATGCTGGCCATGAGCCTGGCCCGCAGCCCCTACCCGGTGCTGGATATCTATAGTCGACCGGATAGCCCGCTGGTCTGGCACAATCAGCAGCGCCGTCGGCAACAAGGTGGACGCCAGGAAAAAACCGGTTATTACGTGCAACGTATTGACGGACAAGGCATGCTGGAAAAACAAATGGCCAGCTGGCTGGTCCGGCTGGGATGGCTGCCGCTGCCCCCGAATGCGCCGGATTATTTGAAAGAGAAATTAAAGGAATAACTTAAAGGAACAACGCCATGAAACTGGTATTTCTGGATCGAAAAACCCTGGCGCCGGAGATCACTCTGCGCACCCCGGCCTTTGAACACCACTGGCAGAGCCATGAAAACACCGCGCCGCATCAGGTACTGGAACGACTGCAAGATGCGGATATTGCCATCATCAACAAGGTGCGGCTCAACGCCGACATCCTGACGCAACTGCCCCGATTAAAACTGGTGGTCATTGCCGCCACCGGCAGCGACAACGTCGATCTGGATGCCTGCCGCCAGGCCGGTATTGCCGTGTGCAATGTTCAGGACTATTCGAAAAACTCGGTGCCGGAGCACGCGCTGGCCATGATCCTGGCGCTGAATCGCAGCCTCAACGCCTATCACACCTCCGTTGTTGCCGGACGCTGGCAGCAAAGCGAGCAGTTCTGTTATTTCGACTATCCGATACGGGATCTGGTTGGCCAGACCCTGGGATTGATTGGCTACGGCACCATAGCCAAAGACCTGGAGAAACTGGCCACGGCGCTGGGCATGAAGGTAATGGTAGGAGCACGCAAGGGCCAGCCCGTCGGCGAAGGTCGTGTCAGCTTTGAACAATTGCTGAAGGATGCCGATGTGGTCAGCCTGCATTGCCCGCTGACTCCCGATACCCGTCATCTGATCGGGGAGCGCGAATTGGCACTGATGAAGGAAGATGCCTTGCTGATCAACGTGGGCCGCGGCGGTCTGGTGGACGAAGCGGCCTTGCTGGCGGCCCTGGCGCAAAACCGCATCGGCGGTGCCGGTGTCGACGTGGTGAGCCAGGAGCCGCCGGCGCCGGATAATCCCCTGATGCAGGCGTTGCAGTATCCCAACTTCATACTGACGCCACATGTGGCCTGGGCCAGCCGCAATGCCATGCAACGACTGGCGGAGCAGCTTATCGGCAACATAGAAGCATTCGTCGCCGGCAAGCCGCAACAACGGCTGGTCTAAAAACCGGGGCTCGGGAGTGGGGGGATTTGAGAATCCCAGCCCCCTAATCCCTGTTCATTATATTTCAGCGGATCTTGCGCACCGCCTTGATGGTTTCCCACGCCTGCTGAATGTCCTGGGCTTTTTCCTTGGCCATGTCCATCATCTCCTTGGGCAGGCCCTGAGCCGCCAGCTTGTCCGGGTGATGCTTGGACATCTGTCGACGATAGGCGCGTTTCACCGTGCTGTCGTCGGCCCCCTCTTCCACTTCAAGAATACGGTAGGCGTCACGTAGTCGCTCTGCCGGCGGTTGCGTGTGGCCACCAGTGCCATGGCCCTGTCGAAAACCATGCAACTGGGCTTCGGCAAAGGCCAGCAGCTGTTCCAGCTCGGCTTCGGAAAAACCCAGCTCAACGGCAATGGTCAGCAACAGGCGACGTTCCTCCGGGTGCAACTCGCCATCGGCAAAGGCCAGCTGCAACTGCACCTCCATGAAAAAACGCAGCAGGTTGCGGCTGTCTTTGACTCGCGTCCGAAAACGGCGCAGGGTTTCGGTTAACGGAAAATCGGCGCTTTTACCTTCGCGAAAGGCGTTCTGGGCCTGCACTCGTTGTTCGCCCTGCAACCGCATCTGGGTCATCAGCTGTTCGGCCAGACGAATTTCTTCACTCGATACCTGACCACTGGACTTGGCTACATGGCCCATGGTGGCAAAGGTGGTATAGAGAAACTCGGCCTGTGCGTCCTTGTTGAACAGCCAGGCATTGGCCAGTTTCTTGTCGACAAGGTGACCGAGCCATAACCCCAGCAAGGCCCCGGGAATATTGCCAATCAGCAAACCGAAGAAAAAGCCAATCAACTTGCCTTTTATATGTGCCAGCATTTATCGGGCCTCCGGGGCAGTCACTTGCATGGCGTGCCGAACGGCAACAGCGGTGCGCATCGGGAGCAAAAACCAATGGAGAACGGCTAACTTCATGAACGGGATCCTGGATGAAAAAATGACGCTAAAGCAGGGCCATAGTGCTGGCCGCAAGAATGCTTTATCATAGCCCGCTACCATAAAGTAATGACACCAAAAGCTCAACCAGCCTCCAAGGGACGGTGTCGCCACGACAGGAATGCGAGCGTAAACCCATGAGAATACGGATTATCGGCTTTCCCCTGCTGCTTGTCTCAAGCCTGGCTCAGGCTCAGACCACAACTGAAACCACCGCAGAAGCGTCCCCGCTCCCTCTTAACTTCAGCCGTTGTTTCAGCCATGTTCCGCTGCGGGTGGACGCCACTCAGGGCGATCCCAATGCACCCATTACCGTCACCGCCGAGGTACTGAATGCCACGCGTGACGGCAAGATTCTGTATCGTGGCGATGTACAGGTCGAGCAGGAGCAACGCCGGTTCAGTGCCGATTACGTCGAGCTGGAACAACTCAGCCGCGATGTGCTGGCCGAAGGCAATATTCATTTCACCGACGGCACCATCAGCATTGACAGCGATAAACGCCTGACCGGTAACCTCACCACCAAGGATACCGAGCTGGACGAGGCGAATTACCAGCTCCATGGCGAACCCGGTCGCGGCCAGGCCAAACAGGTAACGCTGAGCAATAACACCAATCAGGTAGACTTAAAGGCCGCCAGTTACACCACCTGCCCGCCGGGCGACGAAGTGTGGCAACTTAAAGCCAGTTCGGTGCAGGTAGAGCAGGATCAAGTGTTCGGCGAAGCCTGGAATGCGGTGCTCTGGCTGGGAAAAACACCGGTATTCTACTTTCCCTACATCAAGTTTCCGGTCAAGGACGAACGGCAAAGCGGCCTGCTCTATCCCACTTTCGCGTTGGGTGGCGATAACGGCACCGACATCAGTTTGCCCTATTACTGGAATATAGCGCCCAACTACGATGCTACCCTGACGCCCCGCTACATGAGCAAGCGTGGCACCATGGCGCAGCTCGAGTTTCGCTATCTGCCGGTAGAAGGACAAAGCGGCACCCTCTATGGCGAATATCTGTCGAGTGACGATCAACTGGCTAAAACCGAATGGCAGGATGAAGCTCGCTGGCTGTTCAACTGGCGCCATAACGCTCGCTTCGATACCGAAGGTCACTGGCGCGGTAACATCGACTACACCAAGGTCGCCGACTGGGATCTCGACTACTTTGACGATTTCTCGCCGCCAGTCGGACAACTGGTCGACAACCAGCTGATGCAGTCATTCGGTGCCGGTTACTATGACCGTTACTGGCAGCTGACCACCGAAGTGCGGGATTATCAAATCCTCAGATCCGATCTGGACACCCAGCCCTTTCAGCTCGCACCCAGCCTGGCGCTGACCAGCTATCGAGGCTTTGGTGATTTCGATCTGGCGCTGGACTCTGAGCTGACCCAGTTCAACAACGACGACCGGAATGCCTATCAGGCGACCCGTTTTCATGCGGAACCCAAACTGGTGTATTCCGTCGTCAATCAGCCGGGAGCAAAACTCACCGCCGATGTGGGTGCCTACTACACCCATTACGAACAGGATATTCCAGACACTCTGGCACCCTATTACCGTAATATTCAGGGCTTCACCACCGACAGCCTGGACTCCAGTGTCGACCGGTTGCTGCCACGGCTGCGACTCAACGGTACCCTGGTGTTCGACCGGGAAGCGCAATGGTTCGAGCAGGACTTTACCCAGACCCTGGAGCCGCAACTGCAGTACCTGTATGTTCCCTTCAAGGAGCAGGACAATATCGGCCTGTACGACACCACCGATATGCGACAGGACTACTACAGCCTGTTCAGCGACCGTCGTTTCGCCGGCCTGGATCGGATCAGTGACGCCAATCAGCTGACCGCCGGCTTCACCAGCCGCATTTACGACGCCGACAGCGTCGAACGGCTACGCCTGGCCCTGGCCCAAACCTATAACTTCACCTCCCCGCGAGTACGGCTGTTTCCAAATGAAGAGCCCAGCGACTTCAAGCGTTCCTTCCTGACCTTCGAAGGCGACCTGAACATCGACGGCAGCTGGTTTTTGCATACAGAAGCCCAGCAGGATACAACCAATAACCGACTCGCCGCCGGCAATATCACCCTGGAATACAACAACGAGGGCAAGCTGGCCCAGC
>JAAEZO010000153.1 GCA_018222825.1 Gammaproteobacteria bacterium | reverse complement strand
AGAACAGATGTCGAACGATACCATAGTGGCTCAGGCCACCGCCCCCGGTCGGGGCGGTGTGGGCATTATCCGGGTTTCCGGCCCCCATACCGAGGCCGTGGCTCAGGCCGTGCTCGGCAAGGTGCCCAGGGTGCGCTATGCCGACTATCTGCCGTTCAAGGACGAACAGGATCTGGTGCTGGATCAGGGCATCGCCCTGCTGTTCAAGGGCCCCAACAGCTTTACCGGCGAAGACGTGCTCGAGCTGCAGGGCCACGGTGGCCCCGTGGTGCTGGACATGCTGGTACGGCGCATTCTGGCCCTGCCCGGCCTGCGTCCGGCTCGGGCCGGTGAATTCAGCGAACGCGCCTTCCTCAACGACAAGCTGGATCTGGCCCAGGCCGAGGCCATTGCCGATTTGATCGAAGCCTCCAGCGAACAGGCGGCCCGCTCGGCGCTGCAATCGCTGCAGGGCGAATTTTCCAATCACGTTCACAGCCTGGTGGAAGCGCTGACTCACCTGCGTATCTACGTGGAAGCGGCCATCGACTTTCCCGAAGAAGAAGTCGACTTTCTCTCGGACGGCAAAATCGCCGGCGAGCTGTACGGCATCATGGACCGGCTGACCGAAGTGCAACGCCAGGCCCGCCAGGGCTCCATCATGCGTGAAGGCATGAAGGTGGTGATCGCCGGCCGGCCCAACGCCGGCAAGTCCAGCCTGCTCAACGCCCTGGCCGGCAAGGAGTCCGCCATCGTCACCGACATCGCCGGCACCACCCGCGACGTGCTGCGCGAGTACATTCATCTGGATGGCATGCCGCTGCACGTGATCGACACCGCCGGCCTGCGTGAGGCCACCGACGCGGTAGAGCGTATCGGCATCGAGCGGGCATGGAGCGAGATCGAACAGGCCGATCGCATCCTGTTCATGGTTGACGGCACCACCACCGACGCCCTGCACCCCAAAGATATCTGGCCCGACTTTGTCGACCGGCTGCCGGCTCATATCGGCCTGACGGTAGTACGCAACAAGGCGGATCTGAGCGGTGAGTCGATGACGGTGGTCAGCGATGGCGAGCACCCGGTGTATCCCATTTCCGCCAAGACCGGCCAGGGAGTGGAAGCACTCAAGGAGCATCTGAAAGCCTGCATGGGCTTTCAGGGCGGCACCGAGGGCGGCTTCAGCGCCCGCCGCCGCCACCTGGACGCCCTGCACCACGCCGATCAGCACCTGATCATGGCCAAAGAGCAGCTGGAGGTGTACATGGCCGGCGAACTGGTGGCCGAAGAACTGCGCCTGGCCCAGGAACAGCTCAGCCAGATCACCGGCGAATTCAGCTCCGATGACCTGCTGGGCCGGATTTTCTCCAGCTTCTGTATCGGGAAGTAAGGCCGCCGCGACGCCGTCGTCAGCAAGGCCCGGCAGCAAGCTGGGCTTTTATTATGCCGTCACCCATCTCTTTTCCGGGCTGATAACCAGAACAACAAAAACCGCACTAGACGACCGGTCTAGTTGTGTGTAGGATGCACAGTATGAACGCAAAACATCAAGACACTCGCCAGCATCTGCTCGACACCGGTCGCGATATTCTCGCCGCCCGGGGCTTCAGCTCGGTCGGGCTCAGCGCCCTGTTGCAGCAGGCAGGTGTGCCCAAGGGCTCCTTCTATCACTACTTCAAGTCAAAGGAGCAGTTTGGTCAGGCCTTGCTGGAACATTACTTCAGCCAGTATCTGAGCGAACTGGACGCCCTGTTCAGCCAGCCGGGTCAGAACAGTCGGGAGCGACTGATGGCCTACTGGAGTGAATGGCAGCATCGTTATTGCAGCCCGCAAGGCCGCAGCGACTGTCTGGTGGTCAAGCTCAGTGCAGAAGTAGCCGATCTGTCTGAAGCCATGCGCCTGACCCTGAAAACCGGCACCGATCGGGTAATTTGTCGCGTTCAGGACTGCATCGAGGCCGGTGTTATCGATGGTTCCCTGCCGGCACAACCGCCGGCTCAGCTGGCGACCAGCCTCTATCAGCTGTGGCTGGGCGCCAGCCTGCTGACCAAGCTGCACCGGGATGACCGACATCTGAATCTGGCGATGACCATGACCCGGCAGTTACTGGCAAACTAATCAGCTGGCCCGCCGAATGAGCGGGCTTTTTCAGCTCACGACACTAGACGACCGGTCTAATCACAAACAAAAACCGAAGGTAACTCATGCAGGATTTCAGCTTTTACAACCCGACCCGCATCGAATTTGGCGCCGGCAAAATCGCCACTCTGGCGCAGCTGGTACCGGCCAACGCCCGCGTACTGGTGCTGTTTGGCGGCGAAAGTGCCCGTCGCACCGGCACCCTGGACGAAGTCACCACCGCTCTCGGTGAGCGTGAGGTGCAACTGTTCGGTGGCATCGAGCCCAACCCCAGCTTCGAGACCCTGATGGAAGCGGTGGCCGTGGTGCGCAATAACGACATCGACTTTTTGCTGGCCGTCGGTGGCGGCTCGGTGATCGACGGCACCAAGTTCGTCGCCGCCGCCGCCCTGTTCGATGGCGATGCCTGGGATATCCTGCTTCAGGGCGGCCAGAACATCGAGCGTGCCCTGCCCTTTGGCTCGGTGCTGACTTTGCCGGCCACCGGCTCCGAGATGAACAAGGGCTCGGTGATCACTCGCAAGGCGCTGCAGGCCAAGCTGCCCTTCATGAGTGAATGGGTATACCCGCGTTTTTCTGTGCTGGATCCGGTCAAGACCTACACCCTGCCGGCCCGTCAGGTGGCCAACGGCGTGGTCGATGCCTTCGTGCACGTCATGGAGCAGTACCTCACCTACCCGGCTCAGGCGCCGGTGCAGGATCGCTTTGCCGAAGGCCTGCTGCACACCCTGATTGAAATCGGCCCCAAGGCGCTGGCCGAGCCAGAAGACTATCAGACCCGCGCCAGCCTGATGTGGACCGCCACCCTGGCGCTGAACGGCCTGATTGGCGCCGGTGTGCCTCAGGACTGGGCAACCCACATGCTGGGCCACGAGCTCACCGCCTTGCACGGCCTGGATCACGCCCAGACCCTGGCCATAGTGCTGCCCGAGATGTTGCGCCAGCGCAAGGCCACCAAACTCGGCAAGCTGGTGCAGTATGCCGAGCGGGTGTGGAATATTCGCGAAGGCAGCGACGACGAAAAGGCCGAGTCCGCCATCGAGCGTACCCGTGCCTTTTTCGAATCCGTCGGCGTCAAAACCCGCCTCGGCGACTACAGTCTGAATGCCGAACATATCGACGGCATCATCGACAGCCTGCAACGCCATGGCATGGTCGCACTTGGTGAACACGGCGACGTAACGCCCGAACACTGCCGTCAAATCCTGCTCGCCAGCCTGTAACAAGCTACCGTCACAATGGAGAATAAAATGAAGCAAACCGCCAACAGCAACCGTCAGCTTACCCTCGCCTCACGCCCGGTGGGATCACCCACCGCCGCCAACTTTGCGCTGCAGGAGACCGAAATTCCCCAGCCTGGCCACGGCCAGCTGCTGCTGCGGACCGTTTTTCTGAGTCTGGACCCCTACATGCGCGGCCGCATGAGTGATGCCGAGTCTTACGCCGAGCCGATGGCCATTGGTGAGACCATGTTCGGCGGCACCGTCAGCCGGGTGCAGGTCAGCAACCACTCCGACTACCAAGTGGGTGACTGGGTAATGAGCTACAGCGGCTGGCAGGACTATGCCCTGTCCGACGGTCAGGGCCTGATCAAGCTGGACCCGGCTCAGGTACCGCCCTCCTATGCGCTGGGCGTAAACGGCATGCCCGGCTTTACCGCCTATATGGGCCTGCTGGATATCGGTAAGCCCCAACCTGGCGAAACCATTGTAGTGGCCGCCGCCACCGGGCCCGTAGGTGCCACTGTAGCGCAAATCGGCAAGCTCAAGGGCTGTCGGGTGGTGGCAGTGGCCGGTGGTGAAGAAAAATGCCGCTACGCGCTCGACACCCTGGGAGTGGACGCCTGCATCGATCACAAGGCGGATGACTTTGCCGACCAACTGGCGGCGGCCTGTCCCGATGGCATCGATATCTACTTTGAGAACGTCGGCGGCAAGGTGCTGGATGCGGTACTGCCGTTGCTCAACACCAGCGCCCGCATTCCGGTGTGTGGGCTGATCTCCCAGTACAACGCCACCGGCCTGCCGAATGGTCCGGACCGTCTGGGTCAGCTGATGGGCACCATTCTGGTCAAGCGTCTGACCGTGAAGGGCTTTATCATCTTCGACGACTACGCCCACCGTTATAACGAATTTGCCCAGGATATGAGCCAGTGGTTGAGTGACGGCAAAATTCACTATCGGGAGCAGATGGTGGACGGTCTGGAAAATGCGCCCCAGGCCTTTATCGGCCTGCTGCAGGGCCAGAACTTCGGCAAGTTGGTGGTGCGCGTCGGCGACGACGAACTGGCTTGAATAACTACCGAATCAGCTGAACTCTGATCACGTAACGTTCACGGAGTCGGATCAAAAAGGCCGGTGGCATATGCCACCGGCCTTTTCTTGTTCATGACACCTTGCTCAGGGCCGGGCCAGATTCAGCTTGTCTCTGCGCTGCGGGCCAAAGTGCAGCATGAAGCGCAGAGCCACATAGGCTACCACCAGGGTGGCGACCACCAGCTCTCCGCCGGCCAGCAGGCGAAGCTGCTCTTGCGTACTCTCATCCAGTCCCCACTGCTGGGCAAGTGCCGCCACCTTGTACAAGGCGGTAGCGCTAATCACCAGCGGAAAGGTAAAGGCCGCATAACCCGGGCTGAACGGCAAACGCAGCAGCTTGATCAGCGCCAGATAAATCAGGGCCGTCATCAGTACGGCGATACCCAGCAGCACCGCCACCAGCAGCGGAGCAGGCATGCTGCTCACCGTCAGGTAACCGGCCAGTGACAGGCTGGCCGGCGCGGCCAGAATGGCGATGGTCGGCTTGGCCGCATCCGGCACCTCGGCGCAGAAAATCAGCCGGTACAGCATCATCGGCAGCATCAGGGCATAGCAGCTCATGCCGAACCACAGCAATCCCTGAGCCAGCGGAGCCATGGCGCCACCGGGGCTGGCGACCGCCGCCACTATGATGCCCACCGGCGGTACAAACCAGCTGGGTACCATGTGGTGCAACTGAAAGTCCTTGAACCGATGCCAGACGAAGGTCACCAGAAACACCAGATGCAGCGCCACCGCCAACAACCAGAGTCCGGTTCCAACATGGCCGCCTACCGCCGTGGACACCACCATGGTGGCCATGGCAAAAGTCGGCACCACGCTACCGACGACCGGATGCGCCAGGTCTTCCAGCAGCAAGCGGGGATGCAGCACGAATTTGGCCACCAGTATCAGCAGCAGCACGGCCGCAATACCCGCACCCAGCACCTGGGCGCCACCGGTAAATAGCCCGGTGTTTTCCCAGCACCAGCCCAGACTGGCGATACCCAGCGCCAGCCCGGCCATGGGGGTGGGCGCGGCGGTGAAACGTTGGCGGTAAATAGTCAGCATGATGGACCTCCTCTATAACTGGTACTCATCATAGAAAAGCTTATTCATTCATGATATCTAAATGATTTAAACAAACCGTTTGGTATTTCTAAATGATAAGCCTGAAACAACTGCAGGTATTTACCAGCATTGCCCGCCACGGCAACCTGGGGCTGGCGGCCGAAGAACTCTTCCTGAGCAAGGGCGCCCTGTCACAGGCGCTGGCCGAGCTGGAACGCCGCCTGGGCAATCCGCTGTTTGATCGGGTGCACCCCAGGCTGCAACTCAATGCACAAGGCCAGCAGTTGCAGCCGCTGGCCGAAGAAGTGTTGAGCCGCGTTACCGACATGGAGCATCTGTTTGACGACAGTGCCGAACCCAGCGGCACCCTGCGGCTGGGTGCCAGCCAGACCATCGGCAATTACCTGCTGCCAAAACTGCTGGCGCAACAACCCGCACTGCAAGCCAAAGTGTCCATCACCAACACCCACAACCTGTGTGAAATGCTGGCCCGCTTCGAGCTGGATATGGCGCTGATCGAGGGAGAAAATTATCA
>JAAEZO010000152.1 GCA_018222825.1 Gammaproteobacteria bacterium | reverse complement strand
TCCCGGATCAGATAATCCGCCTGACCTATCCACTTGTAGCTGGTCAGCTCTTCCAACCCCATGGGGCCGCGAGCATGCAGTTTCTGGGTCGAGACCGCCACTTCGGCCCCTAGGCCAAACTGGGCACCATCGGTAAAGCGGGTAGAGGCGTTAACATACACCGCCGCCGAAGGGGCACCATTGATAAAGCGTTCGGCACTGCTCAAGCTGCTGGTGAGAATGGCATCGGAATGACTGGCGTTGTGACGACGCAAATGTGCCAGCGCCTCATCGACACCGGAGACGATCTTAACGCCCAGAGTCAGGCCCAGCCATTCGGTGTCGAAGTCCCCCTCAACGGCCGCGCGCACCCTCGCTGGTCCTGCGCTCAGCAGCGGCAAAGACGTGTCATCGGCCACCAGCTCCACGCCCTTTGCAGCCATCCGTTCACTCAGCATCGGCAACACCTCGGCCGCTACCGACTGATGCACCAGCAGGGTGTCAATGGCATTACAGACGCTGGGTCTGTGGGTCTTAGCGTTATCGATAACGTCGATCGCGCGCACCAGATCGGCGCTGTCGTCGACAAAAACATGACCGATACCGAAGCCGCCGATGATCACCGGTATCGTCGCCTGCTCTTTGCACAACTGGTGCAGGCCGGGACCACCGCGAGGAATGATCATGTCTACATACCGGTCGAGTTTGAGCAGGCCGCTGACCCACTCCCGGCCCGGCTCGCTGATGTACTGCACACAGCCTGGCGGCAGTTGGCTTGCCGCCAGCGCCTGCTGGATCACTTTCACCAATTCCTGATTGGTATGAAAGGTTTCCCGACCGCCGCGCAGAATGCTGGCATTACCTGTTTTCAGACAGAGGGCGGCAATGTCGATGGTAACATTGGGGCGTGCTTCATAAATCACCCCCACCACGCCGAGCGGTACCCGGCGACGCGACAACCGCATGCCGTTTTCCAGCACCCGCGAGTCCAGCTCGCTGCCCACCGGATCCGGCAGAGACACCACATTGCGCACATCGTCGGCAATAGCCTTGATCCGCGCCGGATTCAGCATCAGTCGATCCAGCATCGACTCGCCGGTACCGCTCTCACGGGCCGCGGCCAGATCCCTGGCGTTGGCGGCCAGAATATCGTCTGCAGCCGCCTCGAGGGCATCGGCCATCACCAGCAGGGCCTGATTCTTGGCCCGGGTAGAGGTTTCAGCCAGGGTATAGGCGGCAGCGCGCGCGGCCTGCCCCATCTGTTCCAGATTCATACTATCTCCTACAAGAGCACCAAATCATCACGGTGAATAGCCACGTTGCCGTAGCCATAACCCAGCACCGATTCAATCTGCTCAGAGTGTTGTCCTTTGATTCGAGTCAGGTCGAGTGCATCGTAACGGCAGATGCCTCGCGCCAGCTCCCGCCCTTCGGGATTGACGATGCGTACCGCCTCTCCCCGGCGAAAACGGCCTTCTATGCGTACTATGCCCTTGGGCAACAGGCTGGAGCCCTTTTCCCGCACCGCCTTCACCGCCCCGGCATCGATATGAATTTCGCCGTGCGGAGGCGGGCCGGCCAGGATCCAGCGTTTGCGGCTTTCGAGCGGGGTAGCCAGCGCCGGAAAACGAGTACCGATACGCTCCCCCTCGGCCAGCCGGCCGATTACTTCCGGCACCTGGCCGGTGGCGATCACCACATCGATACCGGCACGACGGGCCACATCCGCCGCCTGCAGCTTGGTGGCCATGCCACCGGTGCCCAGGCCACCGATGCTGCCACCGGCCAGTTTGCGCAGGGTGTCGTCGATGGTTTGTACTTCTTCAATCAGCTGCGCCTTGGGATCGTTACGCGGATCGGCAGTAAAGAGTCCCTTCTGATCGGTCAGCAGGATCAACAAATCGGCCTCGGCCAGAATGGCGGCCCGGGCCGATAAATTGTCGTTGTCGCCGACCTTGATTTCATTGGTGGCGACGGCGTCGTTTTCGTTGATCACCGGAATAATGCGATGGGCGAGCAAGGCCCGCAGGGTATCGCGGGCATTAAGGTAGCGCTCGCGGTCTTCCAGATCGGCCCGGGTCAGCAGGATCTGGCCCACATGCAACCCATAAAGATTGAACAGTGACTGCCAGCTCTGGATCAGCTGGGTCTGGCCCACGGCGGCCAGCATCTGCTTGTTGGCCATGGTGCCGGCCAGATCGGGAAAGCCCAGGTGCTCACGCCCGGCGGCAATGGCCGCCGAGGTCACCACAATAATCTGATGGCCGGCCCGGTGCAGGCTGGCGCACTGACGCACCAGCTCTACCATGTGGGCCCGATCCAGGTGACGGGTGCCGCCGGTGAGCACGCTGGTGCCCAGTTTTACAACAATGGTTTTGCCTTTCATGGAACGCCCTGCGGCTCCTTACTAACAGCAATGCCGGCAAAGCCGGCAAGATAATGAAATGGGGCGCACCCGGGCCACGGATAAGAGACGGCTACCGCCGCAAGCAAGTGTCGGCTCAGGCTACGCTTAGCAGATGATTGTTTCCCAGCGAAGGGGAAGGGCGAACACTAAGCGACAATTCATCCATGCAATTGCCAAGCTTATCGTAAAAATCACGCAGCGTGCGAGCCACTTCTGCTTCGTGTTTTTTGGGCAAGGCCCGCAGTTGCCATTCTCCGCTCGCGTCGAAGAAGCCGAGCTGATAATGAAACTCGAAATTGATGCCGTCTTCGGTGCTCAGCGTCAACCACCAGCCCCAGAACTCGCGCGCTTCCGGCTCGGCCTTGGCACTGACACACACAGACAAACAGTCAAAGAAATATTGCGACTCGCTCGACTTCAGCTCCCGCAGATAGGGACCGATGGCGGTAAATTTTCGCACCAGTTTACGATGAGTAACCTTGTCTATGGTCATGAATACCTCCCTGTTAACTTGCCTATATGTAACGCTTTTTTGGTCGGGGGTAAAGGCCGCCCGCAGCCCTTGCCCTAAAAAACGCCATCGGCAGGTCCGGTCAGGCAACATCTCACTAAACCGCAGGCTATAAAAAAGGCTCCCAAGGAGCCTTTTTTTACGCTTTGTCCTGCTCGCACAGCGGCGGAGCAAAAACCACGCCCATATCCCAGGGCTGCTCGATCCAGGTGTCTTGACCTACCCGTACTTCAAAATCGTCGACCAGTGGCTCGCCCTTTGGCTTGGCAAACACGGTAACGAATTTGGCTTTGGGGTACATCTCGCGAATAACTTTGGCAGTGTTGCCGGTGTCCACCAGATCGTCGATGATCAGAAAGCCTTCTCCATCGCCTTCGGCCTGTTTGAGCACTTGTAGATCAGAGCGCTGCTGATTGTGGTCGTAGCTGGAGATACACAGGGTATCTACATGACGGATTCCCAGTTCCCGCGCCATGATAGCGGCCGGAACCAGACCACCACGACTGACGGCAATAATCCCTTTCCACTGGCTGGCAGGCAACTGACGTTCGGCCAGCTTACGCGTTTCGCGCTGAAATGAGTCCCAGGTGACGACGAATTTGTTGGACATAAAAAGAACCTTTGGGTGTTAGCTATCAAGACAAGATGGTCACCGCTGCTCACTGCCACCTTTCAGACCACGCCCGGATTCGGCCAGCCTCAGTTTAACAACGAGCAAACAATGGCCGCATTATAGAGATCCCGCCCATTCTTGACCAGAGTTACAGCTTTTTATTGCCCAACCTTTCTTCATGTACCGGCGTATGAGACTAAAGGTTAAGACGAGAAGATCGCACTTTTGCACACATCCCACCGACGTTTGTTGCCCTTTCACCTAGTATGAGTGCCGGTATGAACCGAGCTGATGCTCTCGAAAAGAAACAAGGATGTTATCGTGCTGCGCTCACTTTCCATCGCCAAACGACTTTATCTCAACCTGCTGCTGCTGTCTGCCGGCATAGTTATCATCACCTTGATGATGCTGTGGCTTTTCTATCAGGGCCTGATAGAAGAAAAGCGTATTCAGGCCATGCGGCAGGTAGAATCGGTCATCAGCCTCACCGATTATTATTATCAGCAACAGCAACAGGGTCTGCTGTCAGACGAAGAGGCCCGCCGGCAGGCACTCAACGCCATTGCAGGGTTACGCTATGGCAATAATGATTATTTCTGGGTGAATGACGCCCAGCCCCGCATGATCCTTCACCCCATGAACCCCAGCCTCAACGGCGAAGACTTGAGTACCTTCAAGGATCCGGACGGCAAGGCGCTGTTTGTCGAAATGGCGGCCGTGGTGCGCAGCAATGGTAAAGGCTTTGTGCATTATCTCTGGCCCAAGCCCGGCTTCGACCAGCCGGTCAATAAAATATCCTATGTGCAGCCATTTGCACCCTGGGGCTGGATTATCGGTACCGGCATCTACATTGACGATGTGCAGACCCAGCTGACCGCTACCGCGCTCAAGATACTGCTGGTGGTGGTCGGTCTGGGGGCCATAGCAGTATTGGTCGCCATCGCCCTCATCCGCAGCATACTGCAGCCGATGGGCGACACCGTGCGGGCACTGCGGGATATCTCCCATGGCGACGCCGATCTGCGCAAACGGCTGGACGAGCACGGCAGAGATGAAGTCACCCAGCTGAGCAAAAACTTCAACCAGTTCTGTTCGCGCCTCGCCGATACGGTGCGCAAGCTGTCCCCCATCAGCCTGGAGGTCAACGCCGCCGCCGAACGACTGGCGGGCATAGTGCACCACAATCGCGGGGTGTCGGAACAACAGTCCCGGGAAACCGAACAGGTGGCCACCGCCATGAACGAGATGCTGGCTTCCAGCCAGGAAGTCGCCCGTTCCGCCGAACAGGCGGCCCAAGCCAGCCATGAGTCGGCCAAAGCCGCGCAAGAAGGCAACAACAAGGTCACCCATACCCGGGAGGTGGCCGCCAGTCTGGTTTCCGAACTGGCCGAAACCCAGCACAGCCTGGGCTCGCTTGCCGAGCGAAGCCAGGAAATCGGCAAGGTACTGGAAGTTATTCGGGCCATCGCCGAGCAGACCAACCTGCTGGCGCTCAATGCCGCCATCGAGGCGGCCCGCGCCGGTGAGCAGGGCCGCGGCTTTGCGGTGGTCGCCGATGAAGTGCGTAACCTGGCCACGCGAACCCAGAGCTCGACCGATGAAATTCAGGAAATCATTCAAGGCCTGCAGCAGGAGGCGGACGATACCGTCAAGCGCATGAGTGGCCTGATGCAACGGGCAAAGGATACTCAGGGCACTGCCGATCAGGCCGGTGAAACACTGGAAGCCATCAACCAGAGCATGGCGTTGATCAACGACATGAACAGCCATATTGCGACCGCTTCGGCCCAGCAGCGGCAAACCACCGAAGAAATGAATCATAACCTGACCCGCCTGAGCGAGCTGGCGGAAGAAGTACGGCTCAAGACCCAGGAGACCGACAGCGCCGGTGAAACCCTGTCCGGCCTCGGCCGTCGCCTGGCAGAAGAAGTGAACGTGTTCAGAGCCTGATCCCACCCCGGCTGTGATGGCAGCCGGGATTATCACCCACGAACATTTAATGAATGGCTAAGCGAAGGAAAAGCGCGTTAAGCTACGGCTTTCCCCTCGCTCTTTGAACAAGGTATGCCATGTCTTCCATTCGTCAGCTTTCTCCTCGCCTGTTGTGGCAGTTCTTCGACACCCAGTGCAGCATTCCTCACCCGTCCGGTCACGAAGCGGCCCTGCGCCAGTGGATAGCCGACTGGGCGACCGAGAAAAACCTGGCGGTCATTCAGGACACCATCGGTAACCTGATCATTCGCAAGGCGGCAACCGCCGGTATGGAAAAGCGTAAAGGAGTGATACTGCAGGCCCACATGGACATGGTGCCCCAGGCCAACGCCGACACCCATCACGACTTCACCACAGATCCGATTCAGCCTTACATCGATGGCGACTGGGTGCGGGCCCGCGGCACCACCCTGGGTGCCGATAACGGCATCGGCATGGCCGCCTGTCTGGCGGTGCTGGCCGATGACAAGGTGCAGCACGGCCCGCTGGAAGTGCTGCTGACCATCGATGAAGAAAGCGGCATGACCGGCGCCTTTGGCCTCGCGCCCGGGCTGTTGCAGGGCG
>JAAEZO010000151.1 GCA_018222825.1 Gammaproteobacteria bacterium | reverse complement strand
CAGCTGCATTACAGCGACAAGGAAGTGCTGCTGCATTCCAGCCCCTATCATCCGGGGCCGACCCTGCGTTTCAAACTGCAGGGAGAGCGTGGTTGTTATATCAAGCGGGGGTTCGATCCGCAGGAAGAACGGCTGCAGGACGGCATAGTGCCGGACTCACCCTATCTGGCCAAGGAAGCCGAGTCGGACTATGGCATCTTCTATTCCGATGAAGAGGCGGAGGTGATCGAGTCACAGGTGGGAGGCTACCGTTATTTCTATGAGGCCACGGCCAGAGCCATTCGCGGCGAAGGCCCCTTGCCGGTGACCATGCAGGACGCATTGGACGGACTCAATATCATCAATCTGGCAGAACAAAGCTCGGCGGAAGGGCGCACCCTGTCATTACCCGCCACCAGCTTCAGATAAACATTACGGCAGAAAGAAAAACGGCGACCCCGGGTCGCCGTTTTTGTGCGTGCGGTTCAGCTCGAAGGCTGTAGCGAGGCCAGCAAGCGATCGGCCACTTCCTGCATATCATCAACGTCGGCATGCACATGCGCATAGGTACGCATGCCGTAAATACCGACCATCAGCCAGCGGGCAAGTTGCTCCGGGCTGGCATCGCGCCGGGCTTCGCCGGTTTGCTGGGCGGCAAGCAGGGCCTCGGCCAGGCGCCGTTCATGCTGCACCAGCAGGGTGCTGCCCCGTGACGCCACCTCTTCATCCTGTTCGCCTATCTCCTGCAGCGTCTTGACCAGCAGACACGCCATGGAGTTGCAGCGTTGTATTTCTTCCAGTACCAGCGCCATGTAGCGGCGCAGGCCGGCAAAGGGCGTGTTGTGCTCCAAACACTGCTCCAGCTCTGCCTGCCGGTCGAGCACATATTGATCGACCGTGGCCAGCAGCAGGCCTTTCTTGTTGCCAAAGGCGCCGTAGATGCTGCCCGGATGCAGGCCGATGGCGGCCACCAGATCCTGCATGGTGGTGGCGGCAAAGCCCTTGTGGCGAAAAGCTTGCATGGCGGCCCTTAACACCTGGGCCCGATCAAAACTGGCGGTACGCATAATTTCTCCCTTTAACAGGTGCCATCTTACCCTTATAAGCCCTGTGGTTAAAACAATGGTCCTTTATCGCCAAGCCGGGTTATGTGAGCCGGGTGAAACAGGCCGCACCGTTGGTGGAGTATCATCGGGGGCATGCTGGCCGAGCTGGTGTAATACTCCGCTGCTTTGGTCATTCGCGAAGGCGGGAATCTATCGTCATAGGTCTGAGCGGGAATAACCCATAAACCAAAACGGCGACCTCAGGGTCGCCGTTTTGGTTACTGCAGGGGGCTGGCTTATTGACTGAGCAGGATGTAAGCGAGGATCAGGCCGGCGATAAACAGGGTTTCCAGCACCACCAGCAGCACCGGCTTCCAGCCTACCGAGAGAATGTCCTTGAGCTGGGTACGCACGCCGAGGGCGGCGATGGCGGTCAGCAGCATCCAGGAGGAGCTGCCGGCCAGCGGCTGGCTGACGGCGGTCGGAATCCAGCCCAGGCTGTTGAGGATGAACAGCGCCACAAAGCCGAGCAGAAAGCCGGGAATCGCCACCCCTTTGCTGCTGCCGCTTTCACCGCGTTGGCGAGCCGCACGCTGGATCAAGATGCCGATGGTCATGACGATGGGTACCAGCATGGCCACGCGCAGCAGCTTGACGAAGGTACTGAGATCGCCCACTTCGCTCGACATGCTGTAACCGGCACCCACTACCTGGGCCACGTCGTGAATGGTGGCGCCGATAAAGAGCCCGGCTTCCTGCGGGGTCAAACCCAGTGCAGTGCTGATCATCGGATAGAAAATCATCGCCAGGGTGCTGAGGGTGGTGACGCTGATCACGGTGAACAGAGTATTGCGCTTGGTCTGTTCACTTTGATCCAGCACGCTGCTGATGGCCATGGCGGCCGAGGCACCGCAAATGGCGACCGAGCCACCGGTGAGGGTACCGAAAGAAGAGGAAAAGCCCAGTGCGCGGGCCATGACCACGCCAAAGCCGATGGTCAGCACCACCGAAGAACACACCATCAGCAGCGGTGACCAGCCCAAAGTGAGCACGTCGCTGAAGGTGATGCGCAGCCCCAGCATGGCCACCCCGATGCGCAGCACCGTCTTGGCGGAAAATTCCAGCCCCGGCAGACAGACCGACTCCTGACTCAAAAAGTTGAAGGCCAGCCCGAGCAGCAGTGCCATCAGCATGGCGGGGGCGCCGTATTGCTGCGACAGAAAGCTGGCGGCAATGCCGATGGTGACTGCCACGCACACCCCGGGAAAGTAGCGTTTTCTTGTATTTTCAATTCGTTGCAACATGCCCATTACCTGGTTGTTGGTTCCTGCAGTCATGAGTGCCGTCCTTGCCGATTAATCTGTATTGAGGCCAGCGTGAAGAAGCCTGTGATAGATTTTCATGGTAAGAGGCGAACTCGGGAGTATCTAATGCCTTTTTATAGCGGGCCTGTTACTTTTCTGCATACAATGCCGCATCAATGTATTAACGAGCAGAGTAATGGAAAGCAAATGGCTGCACGACTTCGTTGCCCTGGCCGAGCAGGGTAACTTTTCCAAGGCGGCGGACGTTCGTTTCGTGACCCAACCGGCGTTCAGCCGGCGTATTCGTTCGCTGGAAAACTGGCTGGGCGTACCGCTGGTATGCCGGGATCGTTACCCCATGGCACTGACCGAGGCCGGCGAGAGCTTTCTGGAGCAGGCCCGGCTGCTATTGTCGCAGATTTATGGCATCCGCGACCAGCTACGCCAGAGCCAGCATGAGCACAGCAGCGTGAATTTTGTGGCGCAGCCTTCGCTGGCGGTGACCTTTTTCCCCGGCTGGATCCATTCACTGCGGCCGCAGCTGGGGAACAGCCTGATCCGGCTGAATACCGGCCACTACCACGATGCCATCGAGCAGTTCATGTCCGGCTCGGTCGACTTTTTGCTGTGTTTTTCCGGCGACGATACCAGCCCCATGCTCAATCGCCCCGAGGTAGAACGGCGGGTGGTCGGGCAGGATCGGTTGGTGCTGGTGTCGGCGGTGGACGACTCCGGTCATCCATTGCATGGCTTGTCTGCCGACACGCCGTTGCCACTGCTGCTGTATCCGCCCACGTCTTTTCTGGGTGCACTGATCCAGCGTAAATGCCTGCCGGCGTTGAGCGAACAGCCTTGTGTGCCGGTATGCGAAAATGCCCTGGGTGAGGGGCTGAAGGCGTTGGTGCTGCAGGGGGATGGTGCCAGTATTTTGCCGGCGAGTCTGGTCAGGGAAGAGCTGGAACAGGGGCGGCTGGTGGAGTTGCCGTTGTCGGCGTGGGTAAAACTGGATATCGAGTTGTGCTGCCGACAGCCGTTTCGTTCCGAACAGGTGGCGTTGTGCTGGCAACAGATCCGCCAGCTAGCGACCTAGCGGATGCGGCTTGCCCGGTTGGCGGAAAACGGCCGACCGGGCAAGCTCCACTAACTGGCGTCAGTGGTCGCTTATTCGGCGCCGTGCCGACGCTGCAGTGCCAGGCCCTGCAGGAAGTTACGCAGGAACTGATCGCCACAGGGTTGATAATGCTTGTGGCCGGGCTTGCGGAACAGTGAGGTCAGCTCGGGCTTTCTCACTTCAAAACCGGCCAGCTTCAGCAGGCCGAGAATGTCGTCTTCCTTCAGCTCCAGTGCCACGCGCAGCTTCTTGAACACCTGATTGTTGATGGGTTCAGCCTGTTCCGCACGCGGTGCCGGGCCACCTTCGCGCGGGCCGCGGTTTTTCAGGATCAGACCGTCCAGAAAGCCCAGAATCTGCTCGTTGCTGCAGCTGTGGTAATTGGCGTCTTCTTCCTTGGCCAGCAGGGCCAGAAATTGTGCTTCGTTTATGGTCACGTCACCCATGCCAAACAGCGCGATGGCTTGCTGGTCGGGCAGATCGAGCGCATAACGAATGCGGCGCAGAATATCGTTATTGGTCATTTTCGTTTTTCTCCCCAGGCTTCACTTCCGCTTTTTTGACGCGGATTTTCTGGCCGTCTACTTCAATGCCGTTCAGGCTCTTGATGGCGGCTTTTGCCTGAGCCGGGTTGGGCATGAAGGCGAAGCCGAAGCCTTTGGAGTTGTTGGTGTTCGGGTCCATTACCAGGTGGAAGTAATGCACCAGGCCGTAAGGTGCCAGCAGGGCCAGTACCTTGTCTTCTGTGGTGAGGCGGGACAGGCCCCGGATCATGATTTTCATGGTGTCTCCAGTATGACGCCGGTGCGCAATACAAGGCGGTGGTAAGAATACATATGGCGTGAATAGCGCCAAAGGGTCGCGAGTGTAACAGGTTGGCCGACCGGCGTCTGCCCGCATCTCGGCGACCCGTTTCGCGCTTTAATTATGGGATAAAAACGAGCGGTGATGGCCGACCCGAACGGGCCGGCCATTTTTATCGATTCAGCTTTCCAGGCTGCGGATGCGCTGGCGCAGTATCGAGAAGTCAAAGGACGAACGGTTCGGCAGCAGCATCAGCAGGCCGGATACCAGCACCGGCACCAGACTGGCCAGCAGGAAGGACTCCAGCAGATAGGTGAGTGGCTCGCCCGGCGCCGGGAACAGCCAGAGACCGGCCACCAGCCCGGCCGCGGTGCTGAGCACGGCGTTGTAGCTTTGGTAGCGGGCGCTGTAGAAACCGAAGAACACCGGAAAGGCGGCGGCACAACACAGCAGATCGGCCAGCAGAAACAGATAAAGCACGCTGAAGCCCTGGGAGGCGACGACCAGCACCGGAATCGACAACAGTACGATCAGCCAGCGCGACAACCCAAGCAGCTTGTGGGCGCTGATGTTCGGCAGCAGGCGACGAAGATCCACCACCATCATGCTGGACAGGCCGCTGATGGTGGAGTCGGCGCTGCTCATGATCAGCGCCAGACCAAAGGGCAGCAGGCCGATGGCAAACCACAGCGGCATGTTCGGCATCAGCACGCTGAACAGGGCAACCGAACCGTCACCGGGCAGATCCAGCCCCACGAATGCCAGACCGAACAGCCCCATGATGAAGATGATCGGAAAGCTGATAAGGCCGCTCAGAATAAAGCCGTTGCGAATGACCTTGTTGTCTCGGGCGGCAAACACCCGCTGCCAGGTGCCCTGATAGAAGAGGCCGGTCAGCACCACCGCAATGAAAAAGGTCAGGCCGGACTTGAGCCCGGTGGTATCCAGCGGATTCAGCAACTGCGGGGCTTTTTCCTGCAGCCCGGCGATAACTGGGCCCAGCCCGCCGGTGGCCTGCCAGCCGAACATCATCAGCAGCAGCAAAAACGGCAGTATCACCAGCATCTGTACCCGATCGGTAAAAATGGTGACCCGCAGCCCGCCATACAGGGTGTAGAGCAGGGTGGAGCCCATCACTATGCCGGCGGTCACCCACAGCGGCACCGGTGCCAGCAGTGCCACCATCTGGGCGATGGCGGTCAGGCCGGCGGTGAGCGCGATGAACATGTAGAACATCATGATCACCAGCACAAAACCGTACATGCCGCGGCCATAGCGGCCGAGCACGAATTCGGTAAGGGTGTGGCCTTCGGGCATCAGCTCGCGAATGCGGCCGCCGAGCGGAATCATGATAAGCCGTGGCACCAGCACGCCGAGGGCATAGCCGGTAATGGCGCCAATGCCGCCCCAGGTGGCGGCCTGAGCCGGGCCAAACAGGATCCAGGTGCCCATGGTGGTGGCCAGCAGGGTCAGCATGGTGGCGCTGCCACTCTGGCTGTTGCGGGCCACGATAAAGTCTTCCAGCTTGTCTTGCCGGCGGCGGGCATAAAGCAGGCCGGGTATGGCAAAGACGGCGGCAAATAAGCAGAGCCACAGAATCGCGGCGGTGGTGTCCAGCATGTTGTTCTCCCTTTGCCTGTAACAGGCAGACATGACGATGGTAGCCATTCATTGGCTACCTGGCGCCGGGTAACAACGGGCAGATCGGGAGGGAGAGTGAGGCAAGTCATTTCCTTCCCTTCGCCGGCATTACCCGGATCAGGTTCGAAGGGTTACCGCAGTAAACTGCGGAGTCTCAGCCGGTCAGGCTCCCCCAGGAATAGCGTCAAGAGAGTAGAGAGACTGCCGATGGTTGTCAATCAAAGGCC
>JAAEZO010000150.1 GCA_018222825.1 Gammaproteobacteria bacterium | reverse complement strand
AGGGTGTCGTGCAGGTGAAAGATGATGGCCGGATCGATATCACCGCTGCGGGTACCCATGACCAGCCCTTCGAGCGGGGTCAGGCCCATGGAGGTGTCGACCGATTCGCCGTTCTTGATGGCACACACGGAGGCACCGTTGCCCAGGTGGCAGCTGATGATGTTCAGCTCGTTCAGCGGCTTGTTCAGCCGGGCGGCGGCTTGCTGGGCAATGAAATAGTGGCTGGTACCGTGCATGCCATAACGTCGAATCGCATGGTCGCGATACAGATGATAGGGAATGGCATAGAGGTAAGCCGACTCGGGCATGGACTGGTGATAGGCAGTGTCGAACACCGCCACCTGGGGCAGGTCGGGAAAAGACTGGCGTGCCGAGGCAATACCGACCAGGTGAGCCGGGTTATGCAGCGGGGCCAGGCTGGCGCAGTCTTCGATACCCTTGACCACCGACTCGTCGATCAATGCCGACTGGGTGAAATGCTCTCCGCCGTGTACCACTCTGTGGCCGACGGCACACAAGTTGGCCATCAGCTCCGGATTTGGCTTCAGCAGGTTATCGACAATAAAGTCCAGCGCCTGTTGGTGGGCGCCACCGGCCCCCAGCGAGGCACTGCCTTTTTCACCGTTCAGGTTCCATTTGATGCGGGTATCGGGAAGGTAAAAGCATTCGGCCAGGCCGGACAGCTGTTCGTGGCCGGTTTCGGCGTTGAGGATGGCAAACTTGAGCGATGAACTGCCGCAGTTAAGTACGAGTACCAGCTTGCTAGTCATTGATAAACCTTGTCGTCAGGGCTACGAAAATATTACGTCCAAAATCGATGTTCGGACAATAAATGTCGGTTGAACTCAATCCTTAAAGCGTTGATTGCCCTTCCTGTCGAAAGCCGCATCATCGCCATCCCTGACTGACCCGGTCATGCCGGATTAAATGAAGGCGGGATAATACCGCTCTCCTGTCGTAAAATAACAGAATCATAGTTCGGTTTTTTGACCTAAGTCCATTAATGACCACTTACCTGCTAGGTGGCGTCCTGTCTGGAGGAATCATGGACACTTTTACCGCGACCCTGCACCGAGGCAATGCTTACCTCGCTGTCTGGCCACAAGAACGACAGCTTGCGGCCCTGTTTCCCGAATACCGGGTCATATCGGCGACTCGCCTGGGACTGCGTGCCATGCCGGCACTGATAGTGCTGAGCCTGTTGATCCAGTTTCAGCTTGGTCATCCTCAATACTGGCCCGGGGTGGTCGCCTCGGCGCTGTTTCTGGCCAGCCTGCCGCTACAGGGGCTGTACTGGCTGGGCAAACGCGCCGATACCCGGCTGCCGCCGACCTTGGTGAACTGGTATCGGCAGCTGTACACCAAAATTGCCGCCGCCGGCGTGCCCATTCAGGAACCGGTGGCCCGGCCCCGTTATTTCGAACTGGGCGAAACCCTCACCCTGGCATTCAAGCAGCTGGACAAGTCGTTTATCCGCGATCTCTGATGCCGCCCGTTACAGTAGCATGATCAACCACAGGCTCAGCAGTGACGCCAGGGTGGCAAAGCCGTAACAGGCCAGCTTGCCGGCCAGCCCCAAGCGCAGTTTGAGATCGTGGGTGCCGTGATGAATGCGATGCATGGCATGCCACAGCGGCAATATGATGGAGCCGAGTATCAACAGGGCCCCCACCCAGCTGCTTGCAAAGGCATGCGCACGCTCGTAGCTCAGGTAGTCGGGGCTGAGCAGACCCAGCGGCACCAGCACACCAAGCAACAACACCGTAATCGGGGTGAACATGGCAAACCAGCTGCCACCGGCCCCGAACAGACTCCACCATATCGGCTCTTCCGAGCGAGGTGGATGACGATCAATGGCTTTCATATGCCCTCCCAGAATACAAAAACCAGCAAACAGAACAGGCTGATGCCGAGGGTGATGGCCCATTGTGCCGCCGCCACCTGCATGGCGGGCAGCCGTTGGCCCCGTATCTTGACCGGCATGACCTGAGGCATCATCAAGAAGAAGGTGGCGGCATGAAACAGGCTGCCGGCCAGTGCCAGCAGGTTCATCCCAATCACCAGTGGCTGCGCCATAAAGTCCAGCCAGCCGGCCCAGGCATCAGGCCCGCGCGTTAACGCCCACAGCCCGGCCAGCAGGCAGAGTGAAAAAAAGGTCAGCGGCAACACGGTGGCTTCTCGCAGCATATAGCGTCGGTAGGGCGCTTTTTTAAGCCACCAGCCGGCGGTGACCGGTCGAATATAGGGTTTGCGTGCGCTCATTTGTCCCCCTTGACGTGTCGCAGGGCGGCCAGCAGATAGCTGGCGCCGGAGTCGATCTTGCTCTGGTTGACGGCGGCGGCCGGATCGACTTCTTTCGGGCAAACGTCGGAACAGTAGCCGACAAAGGTGCAGCCCCAGGCGCCGTCCTTGCCGTTAATCAGCGCCATGCGTTCTTCCTTGCCTTTATCCCGGCTGTCCAGATTGTAACGTCGGGCCAGGGTTATGGCAGCGGGGCCGAGAAAGGCGGGGTTCAGCCCCACCTGCGGGCAGGCGGCGTAGCAGAGGCCGCAATTAATGCATTGGGAAAAGCCATGATAGGCGTCCATCTGGGCCGGAGTCTGCCGGTTGGGACCCTGTTCCACGGTTCTGTTATTGCCGATGATATAGGGTTTGACCGCCTCGATACGCTCGACGAAGGGCGCCATGTCCACCACCAGATCCTTTTCTATCGGGTAGTTCTCCAACGGTTCTATATGCAGTTCGTCGTAGTCGCGCAGAAAGGTCTTGCAGCCCAGTTTGGGCTCGCCGTTGACCATGAAGCCGCAAGAGCCGCAAATGGCCATGCGGCAGGACCAGCGAAAACTCAGGCTGGGATCGATCTTGTCCTTGATGCCGTTCAGGGCATCCAGCACCGAGGTGGTGTCGTTCCAGGGCACTTCATAGCATTCGGGATGCGGGGCCTCGTCCTGCTCCGGGTTATAGCGCAGTATGGTGATGCGTTTCTTCTGGCTCATGGGTGCTTTTCTCCCTGTTCGCCGGCGGCGCCGTAGGCACGGTTGGCGGGGGCCGAGCGGGTAATGGTGACCTCGCTGTAACGAATGTCGGGGGCGGCGTCTTTTCGGTAGCAGGCCAGGCTGTGTTTCAGGTAGTTGGCGTCATCCCGTTGCCGGCATCCCTCATCCAGCCGCTGGTGTGCCCCGCGAGACTCCCTGCGCCGAATAGCGCTGTGGGCCATGGCCTCGGCTACATCCAGGCTGTAGCCGAGTTCGATGGCGCCGAGCAGGTCGGTATTGAATACCCGGCCGGTGTCGTGAATGCGGATGTGGCGATAGCGTTGCTTGAGCTCGCTAATCTTGTCGATGGTGGCCTGCATCAATTCTTCGCGCCGGTAGATGCCGCAGCCGGCTTCCATGGTCTGCCCCAGCTCATCGCGCAGCTGGGCCCAGTTTTCGTCACCCCGACTGCGGCGCAGCTGTTCGAGCCAGTCCTCGATGCGTTGCAGCTCGGGTTCCAGGGCAGCGTTATCGGTATCCTGCGTGTCGCGGGCGATGCGGGCGGCGGTTTCACCGGCCCGGCGGCCACACACCAGCAGTTCGGCCAGAGAGTTGGAGCCCAGCCGGTTGGCCCCGTGCAGGCCGCTGGAGGCGCACTCGCCGATGGCGAACAGCCCGCCGATGCAGGTCTGTCCCTGCTGATCCACCTCGATGCCGCCCATGGTGTAGTGGGCGGTGGGGCGAATGGGAATCGGCTCTTTCACCGGATCCACGTTGACATAGGCCTTGGCCAGCTCGCAGATGAAGGGCAGCCGTTCCTTGATTTTCTGCTCGCCCAGATGACGCAAGTCCAGGTGCACCACCTCGCCCAGCGGGTGAGTGATGGTGTTGCCTTTTTGCAGCTCGTGCCAGAACGCCTGCGATACCCGATCGCGCGGGCCCAGCTCCATGTATTTGTTGCGCGGCTCGCCCGGCGGCGTGGCCGGTCCCAGACCGTAATCCTCCAGATAACGCTGGCCGTGGCGGTTGAGCAGAATGCCGCCTTCGCCCCGGCAGCCTTCGGTCATCAGAATGCCGGAGCCGGGCAGGCCGGTGGGGTGATATTGCACGAACTCCATGTCCCGCAGCGGCACTCCGTGGCGATAGGCCATGGCCATGCCGTCGCCGGTGACGATGCCGCCGTTGGTGTTGTAGCGAAACACCCGGGCGGCACCGCCGGTGGCGAGGATCACCGCCTTGGCGCGGATCTGCACCAGCTCGCCATCGGCGATGTTCAGTGCCACCAGCCCCTGAATACGGCCGTTGTCGACCAGCAGGTCGAGTACGAAATATTCGTCGAAGCGCCGTATCTGCGGGTAGCGGGTTGAGGTCTGAAACAGGGTATGCAGCAGGTGAAAGCCGGTTTTGTCGGCGGCAAACCAGGTGCGTTCGGTTTTCATGCCGCCGAAGCGGCGCACATTGATGCTGCCATCCTGCTTGCGGCTCCAGGGGCAGCCCCATAGTTCCATCTGGATCATTTCACGCGGGCACTCGGCCACGAAGCGCTCAACCACGTCCTGCTCGCACAACCAGTCTCCGCCGGACACGGTATCGTTGAAATGCTGCTCCAGGCTGTCTTCGTCCTTGATCACCGCGGCGGCTCCGCCCTCGGCGGCCACCGTGTGGGAGCGCATGGGATAGACCTTGGACAGCAGCGCCACCTGCAGTGTGGGATCTGCCTCGGCGGCGGCAATGGCGGCACGCAGTCCGGCGCCACCGGCACCGATAACGGCGATGTCCAGCGATAGGGTTTGCACGGCAATCTCCTGAGGGTAAGCACTATGGGGCCTCACCTTAGCTTCTATTGGAGCCGATGGCGTTGATATGCATCATAAAGCGGTGAAAATTGGCGCTGATTGAAGCCTTTTTGTCGAGCTGTTCGCTGTCACGTGGCGAGCTTGCAAAAATAGGCGACATTGGCGAGTCTGAGTCATTCGTCTGTTATTACTGGTGAGTGATATGAACTTCTTGTCCCAGGCCATTGCGGCGCAACCCGAGCCGGACTGGCCGCAACTGCATGCGTTACCCATTGCAGAAAATGATGAGCCCCTGGTACCGCTGGGGCTGGTTTGCTCACCGCTGCGTGCTTACCCGGCCTATTTTCACCTGGGCGTGCCGAACGCGCTGAGCGACTGCTATGTGCGCCGTTCCGTGCTGTCCCGTCTGCAAAAGGCGGCCCGGCTGCTACCGGCCGGCATCGAGCTGGTGGTGCTGGATGGCTGGCGCCCGTTCACGGTTCAGCAATATCTGTTTGATACCCTGTCTACCGCCATGCGATTGCATCATGCCGGTGACAGCGATACCGAACTGCTGGCACGAATTCGCCACTTTGTGGCACCGCCCAGCAGCGAACCCGAGGCACCGAGCCCTCACCTGACCGGCGGCTCGGTCGATGTCACCCTGTGTGACGGTGGGGGTAACTGGCTCGACATGGGCACCGAGTTCGACGATATCAGCCCCTGGTCTTACAGCGCCGCCTTCGAAGCCATCGGCAAGCCGTCGTCCCGGGAGGCGGAGGTGATCGAAAACCGGCGTCTGCTGCACAGCGTGATGACCCACGCCGGCTTTACCAACCTGGCCAGCGAGTGGTGGCATTTCGACTATGGCAATCAGTCCTGGGCCTGGCACAGCCAGGCCGACAAGGCGTTGTTCGGCGTGACTTTCTGGCCAACACTGGGCCAGCGCTGGCTGCGGCAGGTGGCGCAGTTCCCGTCATAGCGAGTCGGTACTTATCCGGTTCGGCGGCGCCAGATTGAATGCCGTTATCCATGTTGTTCAAGCAGTTATAAATGTGATGTTTTTCACATAACAACAAACTTTCTTCGAGCGGCTTCGGGACGGGGAGTCGTTCTTGTTTTAAATAAAAATGCGTTTTCAGCATACTGCCGAACAAAGCCTCTTTTTCATTTATCCATTTTTTAACAGTGGCTTAACAAAGCCTCCGCGTTTTTCGGTGCCGTTTATTCCGTCCGAACGGCATGCCGGATTATGCAGTTGTTGGCCACTTTGGCGTTAAAGATGAAAAATTCTAATCATTTACCCTGCTTGTGCTGCCGTTAATGGCGGAGTATTTTTCTCCGCACTTAACGATTTTACGTTGCTTAATCGTTAACCAATGGCCCATTGAGGGAGTGTTCTGCTGATGCAGCACGATTTAATCAGAACAAAGGACGTTATATGAGTGACCTGGTTAATGGCATAAATAGTT
>JAAEZO010000149.1 GCA_018222825.1 Gammaproteobacteria bacterium | reverse complement strand
TGATAAATTCCAGTTCCTGCTCGGGGATCTGCACCCGGGCCGATAGAGATAACATCGTGACTCCCTTGCACCATCTTGGTGCCTTTAGTGTACCTGCTGCACCAGCATCATATCATTCAGCTCGATCTAATCTGCGGTTGTGTTTTAACGTATTGAAAATAAAGTAATAAAAAACTGGCACGAAGTTTGTCTGTCTTTAACTAACCCAGACACACAAGGAAGCTCGCCATGAAAATGATCTGCGCCATTATCAAACCCTTCAAGCTCGATGACGTGCGCTCGGCACTGGCTCACGTCGGCATCGACGGCATGACTGTGACGGAAGTGAAAGGATTCGGTCGCCAGAAGGGACACACCGAGCTGTATCGCGGAGCCGAATACACGGTGGATTTTTTGCCCAAGATCAAACTGGAAATCGCCACCCAGAGTGAGCAGGTTGAGCTGGTGATCGAAGCCATTACCGAAACGGCCTACACCGGCAAGATCGGCGACGGCAAGATTTTTGTTTATGACCTGCAGCAGACCGTACGTATTCGTACCGGTGAGCGGGACATGGAAGCCATTTAAGCGAGGGAAAGCATAATGGATACCTTAACTGAAATGAAGTTTGCCCTGGACACCTTTTATTTTCTGATGTCTGGCGTACTGGTGATGTGGATGGCGGCGGGGTTCGCCATGCTGGAGGCGGGCCTGGTGCGCGCCAAGAACACCACCGAAATACTGACCAAGAACGTACTGCTGTTTGCCATTGCCTGCACCATGTATCTGCTGGTGGGTTATCACCTGATGTATCTGGATAATCCCGAAGGCGGTTGGTTGCCGAGTCTGGGCGGCTTGATAGGAGAGGTAGACGCGGGTGCCGATCATGCACTGGAAGCCGACTTCTTCTTTCAGGTGGTGTTTGTGGCTACCGCCATGTCCATCGTCTCCGGGGCCGTGGCCGAGCGCATGAAGTTGTGGGTGTTTCTCGCCTTCAGCGTGGTGATGACCGGCGTTATCTACCCGGTAGAAGGCTACTGGACCTGGGGCGGCGGTTTCCTGTCCGAGTGGGGCTTCACCGACTTTGCCGGCTCCGGTATCGTGCATCTGGCAGGAGCCTGTGCGGCTCTGGCCGGGGTACTGCTGCTGGGAGCGCGCAAGGGCAAGTACGGTAAAAACGGAGAAATTCATCCGATTCCCGGCTCCAACATGCCGCTGGCGACCCTGGGTACCTTTATTCTGTGGATGGGCTGGTTCGGCTTCAACGGTGGCTCGCAGCTGTTGCTGTCGGATGTAGAAAACGCTACCGCCGTGGCCAGCATCTTCGTCAACACCAATGCTGCCGCCGCCACCGGTGCCATCGGCGCCCTGGTGGTAACCAAACTGACCTGGGGCAAGGCCGATCTGACCATGATCCTCAACGGCGCTTTGGCAGGCCTGGTGGCCATTACCGCCGACCCCTTGTCGCCCGGTCATCTGTGGGCTGCCGGTATCGGCCTGCTGGCGGGCATGGTGGTGGTGTATGCCATCGTGGCGCTGGACAAGCTGCGCATCGATGATCCGGTAGGGGCCATTTCGGTACACGGTGTCTGCGGTATTCTGGGCTTGCTGCTGGTACCGGTGTCCAACCCCGACGCCACCCTGTGGGTGCAGTTGACCGGCATCCTGGTGATTGGTGGCTGGGTATTCGGCGCCAGTCTGCTGGTGTGGTATCTGCTCAAGCGCACCATGGGCATTCGAGTAACCGAAGAGGATGAACTGTCGGGTATGGACCGGATTGACTGTGGCATCGACGCCTATCCCGAGTTTGTGACTCTGAAGCGTAACTGAGCACCGCGGGGCAATTAGCCCACGTCTGATCAAGAGAGGCCACCAGGCCTCTCTTTTTTTGTCTGGCATCTGATCCAGCGCAAGGAAAATCCGGCTCAAGAAGTGAATACTATTGAGGATGAAAACTTTTACTATTTAGATGCCTGTTGCTTATTGATTCCGGGTCGCGTCCGGGTATACTTCTAAACGTTAATTATTCTCACTCAACTAAATGGATCTGGATGATGTCTAAGAAATTTTTCCTGTCGGCGGCGGCATTGCTGGTTTCCAGCTTCACCAGCCAGGCATTTGCCGAAGAAGTTAACGTGTACTCCAATCGCCAGGACTTTCTGATCAAGCCGATCATCGACACCTTTACCAAGGAAACCGGTATCGACGTCAATGTGGTGTTTATCAAGGACGGTATGGGTGAGCGCCTGCAGCGCGAAGGCCGCCTGTCACCGGCCGATCTGGTGCTGACCGTCGACGTTAGCCGTTTGATGGACGTCGTCGACAAAGACCTGACCCAGGCCGTGGACAGCAAGGTGCTGGAAGAGAATATTCCGGCCCAGTACCGGGATGCCGACGGCAAGTGGTTTGCCCTCACCACCCGTGCCCGCGCCATTTACAGCTCGGTTGACCGGGTTGGCAAGCGTGACGACATCACCTATGAAGAGCTGGCCGATCCCAAATACAAGGGTAAAATCTGTACCCGCAGCGGCAAGCATCCTTACAACGTGGCGCTGGCCGCCTCCATGATTGACGAGCACGGTGTTGAATACACCAAGACCTGGCTCGAAGGCCTGAAAGCCAATCTGGCGCAGAAGCCTCAGGGCGGTGACCGGGATCAGGTCAAGGCCATCCGCGATGGTGTCTGTGATTACGCCCTCGGCAACAGCTATTACTATGGCGTGATGCTGACCGACGACAAGCAGCGCGAGTGGGCCGAATCCGCCTATATCAACTTCCCCAATCAGGCGGATCGCGGCACCCACGTCAACATCTCTGCCGTGGCCCTGGCCAAGCATGCCAAGAACAAGGATGCCGCCGTCAAGCTGATGGAATTCCTGGCCGGTGACGAGGCGCAACACCTGTATGCCTCTGCCAACCACGAATATCCGGTCAAGCCGGGTGTAGAGCCGTCCGAGCTGGTAAAAAGCTGGGGTGAGTTCAAATCCGACACTCGTCCATTGACCGATGTGGCAAAACACGCCAAAGAAGCGGTGCAATTGATGGACGAAGTCCAATACGATCTGTAAAAAGACGGGGGTCAGTCCCCCGTTCCGAGTTGTAGATGAAAAGACCTGGTTGGACGGTCGGCAGCTGGGCACTGGCTCTGCTGCTGACCTTGCCTGTAATGGCATTATTATATGAAGCACTGTTACCCGCAGAAGACCTCTTCCGTCATCTGTGGGGCACGGTGCTTCCTGCGTATATCAACAATACCTTCTGGCTGGTGTTGCTGGTCATGGTGTTCAGTCTGCTGTGCGGGGTGCCCGCCGCCTGGCTGATGGCCATGTGCGAGCTGCCCGGCAAACGCTGGCTGCAATGGGCGCTGATCCTGCCTCTGGCCATGCCTTCCTATATTGTTGCCTTCGTTTATACCGACCTGCTGGACTTTTCCGGCCCGGTGCAAGTGACGCTGCGCCAGTGGTTTGGCTGGCAGTCTGCGGCCGATTATTTCTTTCCGCCCATTCGTACCCTTGGCGGTGCGGCCCTGATGCTGGGGCTGGTGCTGTACCCTTACGTTTATCTGCTGGCGCGTACCGCCTTTCTGGAACAGTCCACCAGCCTGATCCAGTCCAGCCGGCTGCTGGGTTGTACGCCCTGGCAAAGTTTCAAGCGTATCAGTCTGCCGCTGGCACGGCCTTCCATTGCGGTGGGACTGTCACTGGTGGCGATGGAAACCCTGTCCGACTTTGGTACCGTCAACTTCTTTGCGGTCAATACCCTGACCACCGCGGTATACGACACCTGGCTGGGTTACGGCAGCCTCAATGCCGCCGCCAAAATCGCCGCCATGATGTTACTGGTGGTGATGCTGTTGCTGAGTGTCGAGCGCATTAGTCGCAAACGCCAGCAGGTGTTTCAGAAGGGCATGGGTCACGAACAGGAAACCGGCTATCAGCTGAAGGGTGTCGCCAAATGGGGCGCACTGGTATATTGCTGGGGGCTGGTGATGGTGGGCTTTTTGCTGCCCTTTATCATTCTCTGCTACCACGCCATTCATTACTTTGAACAGTCCTGGAATGCGCGCTTCTTCGAATACAGTATCAACAGCCTGGTGCTGTCGACGCTGGTGGCCGGACTGGCGCTGTTCATCGCCCTCTTGCTGGGCATGACCCACCGGCTGACCGGTAAAACCTACACGGTGTTGCCGATGCGGCTGGCGAGCATGGGCTATGCGCTGCCCGGTACCGTGCTGGCCATTGGCGTCTTGGTGCCGCTGACCAGCCTCGACTTTGCCATCAACGATCTGGCTTTGTGGCTGGGACTGAGTGAGCCCGGCTTGCTGCTGACCGGCACCATGACCGCGATCGCCTTCGGTTATCTGGTTCGCTTCGGCGCCATGGCGGTGGGGGCGGTGGAAAGCAGCCTCGGCAAGGTGTCGCCGTCGCTGGACATGGTGACCCAGACCATGGGCTATGGCCCGGGCGCCATGATGATGAAGGTACACATGCCGCTGATCCGCAAGGGCATGCTGGCCGGCGCCCTGCTGGTGTTTATCGAATGCATGAAAGAGCTGCCGGCGGCGCTGCTGCTGCGGCCGTTCAACTTTCAGACCCTGGCGACCTACGTATATCAGTTTGTGTCCGACGAGCAGCTGGAGGTGGGGGCCCTGCCCGCCATCGTCATCGTGCTGGTCGGGCTGATACCGCTGATTTTCCTGAATCGATCACTGGAGCAGCATCACTGATGGCGGCATTGGATGTAAACGGCATTCGCTGTAGTTATAACGGTAATCCCATACTGAATGATCTGTCACTGCAGGTGGCCGAAAATGAAATCATGTGTCTGCTGGGCGCCAGTGGCTGTGGCAAGACCACGCTGCTGAAGGCGGTGGCGGGCTTGCTGCCGGTGACCGAGGGCGACATTTATATCCACGGCCGGCAGATGAACGGCAACGGCGTGGAAGTGGTGCCGGAACGGCGCAATATCGGCATGATTTTTCAGGACTACGCGCTGTTTCCCCATTTGAATGTGGCGCAAAACGTGGCTTTTGGTCTGCAAAGCAAGGAAAGCAACAAGGCGCGTATCAAGAGCCGTGTGGCCGAGGTGCTGGAGCTGGTGAATCTGGCGGATCTGGGCGGGCGTTACCCGCACCAGTTGTCTGGTGGTCAGCAGCAGCGCGTCGCCATTGCCCGGGCCATGATCTGCCAGCCGGGTCTGATGTTGCTGGACGAACCCTTCTCCAACATCGACACCCAGGTGAGAATGCGGCTGATCGGTGAAATCCGGGATCTGCTCAAGGGGCAGGGCATCAGCGCCATCTTCGTCACCCACAGCAAGGAAGAAGCTTTCGCCTTCTCCGATCGGCTGGCGCTGTTCCGCGCCGGTCATATCGAGCAGGTAGGGCGACCGCAAACCCTTTACCAGCATCCGCAAAGCCGCTTCGTGGCCGACTTTCTCGGTCAGGCCAACTATGTGCCCGCCACCGTGCTCGACAACAGCACCCTGCTGACTGCCATGGGGCCCATTGTGAGTCAGGCGGCACTGAACGCCGAACCCGGCACTCGTGGTCAGTTGATGCTGCGCCCACGGCAAATTCAGCTGTCACTGGCCGAGCAGGGTAATGGTCGGGTACTGGAGCAGCAGTTTCTCGGCACTCATACCCGCTGTGTGGTGGAATGTCAGAGCCTGCAGCTGGAAGTAAGCATCAACGAGCCCCTGCCTGCGGTCAGTCAGGTCAGCGTGCAGGTGCTGCCCCATGCACTGACTTTCTTCCCCGACTCCGAAGGCCAGCGCGCCGTCGCCTGAACGCCTCGTTAAGTGACGCCGTGTTAATCGCGGCTTGCTTAACACCGTTGGTATTGTTCACTTGCTTGTTGTCATATGGCTCGCGTTATACTGAGCCATCATGAACTATCGAGAGAGCGGACGATGACAGCACAAGCCGGTATTTGCGCCGAACCCAATCTTCATGCCTATTACCTGATGTTCGACATCAAGCCTGACGCCTTTGGTGCCGTGCGCACGGCCCTGGCCGAGCTGCCGGCCCTGTGGCAGACCCTGCAACAAGATTATCCGGATGCGGCCTTCACCGGTCTGGTGGCGGCGGGCAACGAGGCCTGGGACGAGCTTTATCCTGCGGCCCGTCCGGCCGAGCTGGTTCCGTTTCCGGCGCAGCAGGAAGGGCAACGCATCGCCCCCGAAACTCCGTTCGATCTGTTCTTTCAGTTGCGGGCCGACCGGCTGGACGTGGCCTATATCGCCGTACAGCGGGTAATGGGACT
>JAAEZO010000148.1 GCA_018222825.1 Gammaproteobacteria bacterium | reverse complement strand
AACATGCTGGTCAACGTGCTGGGCAAGCGTCCGCAAGACCTGTTTGATGCCTTTGCCGGCAAGTACGAAGTACAAAGCTCGGGCGACGTGAAGTACCACATGGGCTTCAGCTCCGACTTTGAAACGCCGGGCGGTTCTGTGCATCTGGCTCTGGCGTTCAACCCCTCGCATCTGGAAATCGTCAACCCGGTGGTCATCGGCTCGGTGCGTGCGCGCATGGATCGTCTGTCCAACCCGGATGGCCGCAAGGTACTGCCGATCACCATTCACGGCGACTCGGCCTTTGCCGGTCAGGGTGTGGTGGCGGAAACCTTCAACATGTCGCTGACCCGTGGTTACGGCGTGGGCGGCACCGTGCGTATCGTTATCAACAACCAGGTTGGCTTTACTACCTCCAACCCGCGCGATACCCGCTCTACCGAATATTGTACCGACATCGCCAAAATGGTGCAGGCGCCGATCTTCCACGTCAACGCGGATGATCCGGAAGCCGTGGTACAGGTGACTCAGCTGGCACTGGATTATCGTAACGAGTTTGGTCGTGATGTGGTGATCGATCTGGTTTGTTACCGCCGCCACGGTCACAACGAGGCCGACGAGCCGAGTGCGACCCAGCCGCTGATGTACCAGAAGATCAAGAAACACCCGACGCCGCGCAAGATTTATGCGGACAAGCTGATTGCCAACGACACCATCTCGGCGGAAGACACCACCGTGATGATCAACGAATACCGTGATGCGCTGGACAGCGGCGAGTGTGTGGTCAAGGAATGGCGTCCGATGGAGAAACACTCCGTCGACTGGTCTCCGTACCTGGGTCACGAGTGGGATATGGAGTATGACTCCAATTACCAGCTCGACCAGCTGAAAGATTTGGCCGAGCGGGTGACCGACTACCCCGAGAGCCATACCCTGCAGCGCCAGGTTGGCAAAATCTATGCCGATCGCAAACTGATGGCCAAGGGCGAAAAGCTGGCCGACTGGGGCTTTGCCGAAGTACTGGCCTACGCCACCCTGTGTGACAACGGTTATGAAGTACGTCTGACCGGCCAGGATTCGGGCCGGGGCACCTTCTTCCACCGTCATGCGGTACTGCACAACCAGAACGATGCCAGCACCTATACCCCGCTGTGCCATCTGTCCGACAGTCAGGGCCAGTTCCAGGTGTATGACTCGGTACTGAGTGAAGAAGCGGTCATGGCATTTGAATACGGCTATGCCACCGCCGAGCCGGAAGGCCTGACCGTATGGGAAGCCCAGTTCGGTGACTTTGCCAACGGCGCCCAGGTGGTGATCGATCAGTTCCTGAGCTCCGGCGAGCAGAAGTGGGGCCGGATGTGCGGCCTGACCCTGTTGTTGCCCCATGGTTATGAAGGGCAGGGACCGGAGCACTCCAGCGCGCGTCTGGAGCGTTATCTGCAGCTGTGCGCCGAGCACAACATGCAGGTCTGTGTGCCGACGACCCCGGCGCAGGTGTTCCACATGCTGCGTCGCCAGGTATTGCGCCCCATGCGTCGTCCGCTGGTGGTGATGACTCCCAAGTCGTTGTTGCGTCATCCGCTGGCCGTTTCCGAGCTGGAAACCCTCGCCACCGGCTCTTTCCAGAATGCCATCGGCGAAATTGATGATCTGGATCCCAAAGGTGTTAAGCGTGTTGTTCTTTGTTCGGGCAAGGTGTATTACGATTTGCTTGAAACACGGCGCAAGCATGAACAAACGGATGTGGCCATTATTCGGATCGAACAATTGTATCCGTTCCCTCAGGAAGAGGTTGCCGCGATTTTTGCCGACTACCAGCACGTAACCGAGTTCGTCTGGTGTCAGGAAGAGCCGCAAAACCAGGGGGCCTGGTATTGCAGTCAGCATCACTTCCGGGCCGCGATTCCGGCGGGAGCGAATCTGCGTTATGCAGGTCGCGAAGCCTCGGCATCGCCGGCGGTGGGCTACACCTCTGTTCACTTACAACAACAAAAAGCGCTGGTCGAAGACGCACTGACGCAGACCGAAGCATAACGCACAAAGGACATATTGATGACCATCGAAATCAAGGTTCCCGACTTACCCGAGTCCGTCGCCGATGCCACTATCGCCACCTGGCACAAACAGCCGGGTGACCGGGTTGAACGCGACGAAGTGATCGTCGACATCGAAACCGACAAGGTGGTACTGGAAGTACCGGCACCCGAAGCCGGTATTCTGGAAGCCATCATCGAAGACGCCGGCGCCACCGTGCTGGGTCAACAGCTGATTGGCAAACTCAAGCAGGGTGCCGTGGCCGGTGAAGCGACCAAAGAAAAGACCGCTTCTTCTGCCAATGGTGAAGCCAAGGCTGACAGCGCCAAAGCTGATGCCGACGATGCCCTGAGCCCGGCGGTTCGTCGCCTGGTAGCCGAGCACAATATCGATGTGGCCAAGTTGTCTGGATCCGGCAAGGGCGGTCGCATCACCAAAGACGACGTGGAAGCCTTTATCAAGGGTGGCAACAAGCCGGCGGCAGCACCTGCTGCGGCCAAGGCCGACACCCCGGTTGTGCCGCTGGGTGAGCGCACCGAAAAGCGGGTGCCCATGACCCGTCTGCGCAAGCGCGTTGCCGAGCGGCTGCTGGAAGCCAAGAACACCACCGCCATGCTGACCACCTTCAACGAAGTCAACATGGGTCCGATCATGAGCCTGCGCAAGCAGTATCAGGAAGTGTTCGAGAAGCGTCATGGCATTCGTCTGGGCTTCATGTCTTTCTATGTGAAAGCCGTGGTCGAGTCGCTCAAGCGCTTCCCGGAAGTCAACGCGTCCATCGACGGTGATGATATCGTTTATCACAATTACTTCGACGTCAGCATCGCCGTGTCCACCCCGCGTGGCCTGGTCACGCCGGTACTGCGCGACTGTGACCGCCTGAGCCTGGCCGATATTGAAAAGAGCATCAAGGAACTGGCCATCAAGGGTCGTGACGGCAAGCTGACCGTAGACGACATGACCGGCGGTAACTTCACCATTACCAACGGTGGTGTGTTCGGATCCTTGATGTCTACGCCGATCATCAACCCGCCGCAGAGCGCTATTCTGGGTATGCACAAAATCCAGGATCGCCCGATGGCAGTGAACGGCAAGGTCGAAATTCAGCCGATGATGTATCTGGCACTGTCTTACGATCACCGTTTGATCGACGGCCGCGAGTCGGTCAGCTTCCTGGTTTCTATCAAGGAACTGCTGGAAGATCCGACCCGTCTGCTGCTGGACGTATAAACCAATAACAAGAGGCTGGGCTGCGGCCCGGCCTTTTTTATACCCTGCGACAACATAAAAACGGAAATTAAAAATATACTCTGAATCCCTACACAACAACGGAAACACAACATGAATTTGCATGAATATCAGGCAAAACAATTGTTTGCTGAATACGGTTTGCCCGTATCAGAAGGCTATGCATGTGACAATCCACAGGAAGCAGTGGAAGCCGCCAGCAAGATCGGCGGTAATATGTGGGTGGTTAAATGTCAGGTTCACGCCGGAGGCCGCGGTAAGGCCGGTGGCGTCAAGCTGGCTAAAACCAAGGACGAGATAAGAGAATTTGCCGAACACTGGCTGGGCAAGAACCTGGTGACCTATCAGACCGATGCCAAAGGTCAGCCGGTTGCCAAGATTCTGGTTGAGTCCTGCACCGATATCGACAAAGAGTTGTATCTGGGCGCAGTGGTTGACCGGGGCACCCGTCGTGTTGTTTTTATGGCGTCCACCGAAGGTGGTGTGGAAATCGAGAAGGTGGCCGAAGAGACCCCCGAACTGATCCACAAAGCCGCCATCGATCCCCTGGTAGGCCCGCAGGCTTATCAAGGCCGTGAACTGGCATTCAAACTGGGGCTGAAAGGCGACCAGATCAAACAGTTCACCAAAATTTTCCTCGGTCTGGGACAGATGTTCCTGGACTACGATTTTGCTCTGCTGGAAATCAACCCCCTGGTGATCACCGCCGAGGGTAACCTGCATTGTCTGGACGGCAAAATCAACATCGACTCCAACGCCATGTACCGTCAGCCCAAGTTGCGCGAAATGCACGATCCTTCACAGGACGATGCCCGCGAAGCCTATGCGGCCAAATGGGAGCTGAACTATGTGGCGCTCGACGGTAACATCGGCTGCATGGTCAATGGTGCCGGTCTGGCCATGGGCACCATGGACATCGTTAACCTGCACGGCGGCTCACCCGCCAACTTCCTGGACGTAGGCGGCGGCGCCACCAAGGAGCGGGTAACAGAAGCATTCAAGATTATTCTCTCCGACAGCAATGTGAAAGCGGTGCTGGTCAATATCTTCGGTGGCATCGTGCGTTGTGACATGATTGCCGAAGGCATTATCGGTGCGGTGAAAGAAGTGGGCGTTAAAGTCCCGGTGGTGGTGCGTCTGGAAGGCAACAATGCCGAAGCCGGCACCGCGAAACTGGCCGAGTCCGGTCTCAACATCATCGCCGCCACCAGCCTGACCGACGCAGCCGTTCAGGTCGTTAACGCCGCACAGGGGAAATAACAGCATGAGCATTCTGATCAACAAAGACACCAAGGTCATTTGTCAGGGTTTCACCGGTGGCCAGGGTACCTTTCATTCCGAACAGGCCATTGAATACGGCACTCAAATGGTGGGTGGCGTATCTCCCGGCAAGGGGGGCACTACCCACCTGGGGCTGCCGGTGTTCAACACCGTGCGTGAAGCGGTTGAAGTGACCGGTGCCACCGCCACCGTGATTTATGTGCCGGCCGCCTTCTGTAAAGACGCCATTCTGGAAGCGATCGATGCGGGCATCGAGCTTATCGTGACCATCACCGAAGGCATTCCGACCCTGGACATGCTGGACGTGAAAGTGAAGCTGGAACAAACCGGCGTGCGCATGATAGGCCCCAACTGCCCCGGCGTGATCACGCCGGACGAGTGCAAAATCGGCATCATGCCCGGCCATATCCACAAGAAGGGCAAGGTGGGTATCGTGTCCCGTTCCGGCACCCTGACCTACGAAGCGGTCAAGCAGACCACCGACGAAGGTTTTGGCCAGTCAAGCTGCATCGGCATTGGTGGCGACCCGATTCCGGGTTCCAACTTCATCGATATTCTGGAATTGTTCGAGAAAGATCCGGAAACCGAAGCCATCGTGATGATCGGTGAAATCGGCGGCACCGCCGAAGAAGAAGCGGCAGCCTACATCAAGGCGCATGTCACCAAGCCGGTGGTGTCTTACATTGCCGGTGTTACCGCGCCTCCGGGCAAGCGCATGGGCCATGCCGGCGCCATCATTTCCGGTGGCAAGGGCACTGCAGACGAAAAGTTTGCCGCCCTGCAGGACGCGGGAGTCAAAACCGTGCGTTCACTGGCCGACATCGGCAAGGCACTGCGTGAAGTGACTGGTTGGTAATGGTACCGCCGTCATAAGTGCTAAGAAAAAAGGAGCCGAAAGGCTCCTTTTTTTATGCCTAACATGGTCACTCCACGAAGGCGGGAGTCCACAAAAATGGCTCACATAAAGCCGACGGCTTGTTAGCGCTACATGCGCTCAACCCGGCTCCAGGGATCGGGCTTGATGCTGAACTGCCCATGCAGCCAGTGGCTGGCCAGGCGACGGAAGTCGTCACCTTTCATGTGAATTAAATCCCGGTGATCACCGCTTTCCATATAAACGTCGGCCATGCCGAGCACTTCATCATCTACCAGCGTGTCCAGCGAATAGGCTTCACCCAGGGCAGGTATCGCCCCCGGATCGCAGTCATCGAACCACTGCTTGAGAGCGTGCTCCGGCGTCAGCTGTACTTCACGGTGAATCAGATAGTTCAGCCGTTGCAGGTCGACCTTGTCGGCGGCAGGAAGCACCGCCATGAGTGATTTACCATCATCCCGCTCCAGGATCACCGCTTTGGCCATCTGTGCAAGCGGCACATGGCTGGCGATGGCGCTTTGGGTCGCGCCTTCAGCATAGGCGTGACGCACTTTTTCGTAGGGAATATGGTGTTGATCCAGATACTGTTTCAGTCTTGTTGACATACCCATAGCTACCTCCCGAAGGCAAGGCCAAGTCGACCGCCTTCTCTAGCTGCCTTTTCAGTATAGATCGCCCAGCAAAACTTGACTTTGAAATACTCCATATGAGGCTTTGATTCAGATCAAGTATCGTACTGATAGATATTTTTTAGGCTTCCAATTCTCGTAGAATGATTCCCTATAGAGTCAAATGAGATGCTAATGGAATGCGTAACCTTTCTTTAAACTGGAAG
>JAAEZO010000147.1 GCA_018222825.1 Gammaproteobacteria bacterium | reverse complement strand
CCGATCCGCTGTATCGCAACATGGCGCCCGGCTTCGATGGCATCGCCTTCAAAGCTGCCTGTGACCTGGTATTCGAGGGCGCAACTCAGCCCAGCGGTTATACCGAGCCACTGCTGCACGCATATCGTCGCAAGCTGAAAGCACAGGGCTAATATTCCCTGCTGCTGAAAAGTTGCTGCTAAAAATCCCCGGCCAGTCCGGGGATTTTTTTGCGTATAGCGACATTCATAAACCGCATTTGCCGAAGTTTGATAATCGTGATCAACACCGGATAAAAAAGTGTATCCGAGCTGTTAACTGCCTGTGTTTCCTGTCAACCTGACGGTAATCTCATCCAGTTATTCACACAGCGGTCGTTCATGATCAAACGTCTGGTTATCTCTCTTTCTGCCCTGATTTTCAGTGTGTTCCTGTTGATGGGGGGAAACACCTTCGTCATGACCCTGCTCGGGGTAAACCTGGGGCTCAGGGGGGTTGAGCCGACGCTGATCGGCAGCATCATGGTGTGCTATTCGATAGGCTTTGTACTTGGCTCCCTTTATGGCCCTAAGGTGATCAAGCGGGTGGGGCACATTCGAGCCTTTGCCGTGTTCAGTGCCTTTCTGGCCAGCTCCACCCTGATTTTTCCGTTGACCGACAGCATCTGGGTGTGGGCGCTGTTGCGTGCCTTTGCGGGCATCGCGGTTGCCGGCAGCTTTGTGGTGATTGAAAGCTGGTTCAGTGCCGTGGCCACTAATGAATATCGGGCAACGCTGTTTTTTACCTATCAGATTTGTACCTACCTGGCGGCGACCGCCGGCCAGTTACTGATTGGCCTGACCGATCCGGCGGCCTTTGTGCCCTTTACCCTCGGTGCCATCGTACTGACCGCCGCATTGGTGCCGCTGTCGCTGAGTCGGGTAGAAGCGCCAACCATAGAGCACAGTGAGCGTATCAGCGTCAAAGTCATTATCAAGGATGCACCGGCAGGTCTGCTGGCGGCCTTGTGCAGTGGCGTTCTGATCAGCAGCTTCTATTCCATGGCCCCGGTTTATGCTATTGACGTTGGCCTGCCGGTGAACCAGTTGTCTTATTTTATGGCGGCCTCGGTATTTACCTTTATTTTGTTCGCTTGGCCGCTGGGTCGGTTATGTGATCGGCTGGATCGCAGCAAAATCATGGTCTGGCTCAATGCCATGGTGGTGGGCAGTGCACTGGGCGTGGTGTTTCTCGGGCATTTGAACCTGTGGTTGCTGATCGGCTTTTCCTCACTCTATATGGGGATGGTGGCGGCTATCTATCCGGTGGCGGTGGCGATCACCAACGACCGCATCGATGCCCATCATATCGTGGCGGCCAGCACGACCCTGTTGCTGAGTTACGGCCTGGGCAGCACCCTTGGGCCGCTGTTCAGCTCCAGCATGATGACCTGGCTGGGGGCGCAGGGGTTGTACTACGGTTGTGCCGGGGTGGCGTTGCTGCTGGGAACCTATACCTGGTTCTGGCAGTGGCGCAGCACCTCGGTGCCGGTGCCGGAGCAGGCCCACTATATTCAGACCCCGGCAGAAACGGCCGGTATCATTGTTGAACTGGATCCTCGAAACGAAGAGTTTGTGGATGTGCCGATGGAAGAGGTGTTCCCGCATCTGGAAGCCGAGGAAATTGCTGAAGCGCAGGCCAGCCAGATGGAGCTGGACTTGCCCGAGCCTGAGCCGGATCCCGAGAGCGAGGCAGAAGAGCCGGTGCTGGTGCCACACTGAGTTGGGGCGTATTCGTGGGTGGAGTGTAATATCGTCATAAAACCGTCAACCGGGGATGCTAGCGTGTAACGGCCAACTTGAGCTTTGTTTCACCAGCGAGGACAAGATCATGGATTATGTGCCACAGATAATGCCCCACCTGCCAATGCCCCCCTGCCTGTCGGCGGCGGATGACTGTTACCCGGCGCAGTTGCTGCGCTGGTTGCAGCACCAGGCCGACAACCCCATTCAGGTCGACCGGCGAGAAATCGAGCTGGAAGGCGTTTAATCTCCCCCGTTTTGATGACTTCCCCGGCGGCCTGGCTACCGGGGTTTTCCTTTTTAGGGCGTCATCACTTACCCAGCCATTCCCCTTGGTTTCAATCCCCGTTAGACTTGTGCCTGACTTGAGTACCGGAAGGGAAATACCCGGTGCTGCCATTACGCCCAGCAGGAACAAGTGTAAATGATTCGACTCGCCATCAACGGCTACGGCCGCATCGGACGCAGTGTATTACGGGCTTTTTACGAACGTGATCTGCACCGGTATATGAAGATCGTCGCCATTAACGAACTGGCCGAGCCAGACGCCATGGCGCACCTGACCCGCTACGACTCCAGCCACGGACGCTTCGGTCGGGAAGTGACGCTGTTGCCGGGTGCCTTTGAAATTGAAGACGATATCATTCGCTTATGCCATGAGCCCGATCCAGCCCGCTTACCCTGGGCCGAGCTGGGCGTCGATCTGGTGCTGGAATGCACCGGCGTTCTGTCCAGCCGGGCCGATGCCCAGTTACATCTGCAGGCCGGCGCCAAAAAGGTGCTGTTTTCCCACCCGGGTGACAACGACCTGGACGCCACCATCGTTTATGGCGTCAATCATCAGCAACTGACCGGTAACGAGACCATCGTCTCCAACGCCTCCTGTACCACCAACTGCGTGGTACCGGTGATTGAGACGTTGCACCGGGAGTTCAATATCAAATGCGGCAACATCACCACCATTCACTCGGCGATGAATGATCAACAGGTGATCGATGCCTATCATACCGACCTGCGCCGCACTCGCGCCGCCAGCCAGTCGATCATTCCGGTAGACACCAAGCTGGCCAAGGGCGTTGAGCGCATACTGCCGCACTTTGCCGGCAAGTTCGAGGCCATTTCGGTGCGAGTACCCACCATTAACGTGACGGCGATGGACCTGAGCGTGATTGTGGAGCACCAGGTCACGGTCGAGGCGGTCAACCGGGTGCTGCGTGAGGCCGCCGCCGGACCGCTTCGGGGCATTCTCGGTTATACCGAAGCACCGCTGGTGTCGGTAGATTTCAATCACGATCCCCATTCCTCCATCATCGACGGCACCCAGACCCGGGTCAGTGACGCCAACCTGATCAAGATGCTGATGTGGTGTGATAACGAATGGGGCTTTGCCAATCGCATGCTGGATACCAGCCTGGCCTGGCTCAAGCCGGCCGACCTGTTTTAACAACACTAAAAATGCAATATAGAGGACGCCTTATGTCTGTCATCAAAATGAATGAACTCGACTTGTCCGGCAAGCGGGTGCTGATCCGTGCCGATTTGAACGTGCCGATCAAAAACGGCGTCGTCGGCTCCGATGCCCGTATTCTGGCGTCATTGCCCACCATTGAAACGGCGCTGGCTCAGGGCGCCCAGGTCATGGTGACCTCTCACCTCGGACGCCCCACCGAAGGTGAATACGCCGACGAGTTCTCGCTGCAACCGGTGGTGGATTATCTTCAACAGGCGTTGTCTGTGCCGGTGCGTCTGGCCAAGGATTATCTGGACGGCGTAGCCCTGGCTGCCAACGAACTGGTGGTACTGGAAAACGTGCGTTTCAACAAAGGCGAGAAAAAAGACGACGAGACCCTGTCTCGCCAGTACGCCGCCCTTTGTGATGTGTTCGTGATGGATGCCTTCGGCACCGCCCACCGGGCCCAGGCCTCCACGCATGGCGTAGCCAAGTTTGCCCCCGTGGCCTGCGCCGGCCCCTTGTTGTCTGCCGAGCTGGAAGCCCTGGCCAAGGCGCTGGATAATCCCGCCCGGCCCTTGGTGGCGGTCGTGGGTGGCTCCAAGGTCTCTACCAAGCTGACCGTACTGGAATCCCTGTCCGGTATTGCCGATCAGCTGGTGGTGGGCGGTGGTATCTCCAATACCTTTGTGGCGGCAGCCGGTCACAACGTGGGCAAGTCATTGTATGAAGCCGACCTGATCCCCGAAGCCAAGCGACTGATGGCCAAGTGTGACATTCCGCTGGCGACCGACGTGCGCACCGCCACCGAGTTTTCCGACACCGCTGTGGCGACTCTGAAAAATGTGTCCGAGGTGACCGACAACGAGCAGATCCTGGATTTGGGTGACGAGTCTGCCGAGCAGCTGGCCGAGATCCTGAAAAACGCCAAGACCATCATCTGGAATGGCCCCGTGGGTGTGTTCGAATTTGAAAACTTCCGCCGTGGCACCGAGATTGTGGCCCAGGCCATTGCCGAGAGCGACGCCTTCTCCATCGCCGGTGGCGGCGATACTCTGGCCGCCATCGATCTGTTTGGCATCAAGGACCAGATTTCCTACATCTCTACCGGTGGTGGCGCCTTCCTGGAGTTTGTGGAAGGCAAGACGCTGCCGGCGGTGGCCATGCTTGAGCAACGCGCTCGCGGCTAATCCGGGTTATTGATTTAAATCGGCTGGCACGAGTTGCCGGCCGAACGCTTTTCCTACAGGAGCAAGATAATGTCTCAGAAGATTTTAGATGTGGTGCAGCCGGGTGTGGTTTGCGGCGACGATATGCAGAAGATTTTTGCCATCGCCAAAGAACAGGAATTTGCCCTGCCGGCGGTGAACGTGGTGGGTACCGAGTCGGTGAACGCCGTGATGGAAGCCGCCGCCAAGGTCAAGGCCCCGGTAGTGGTGCAGTTTTCCAACGGTGGCGCCGCCTTTTTTGCCGGCAAGGGCTTGAAGCTGGAAGGTCATCAGGCCGCCATTCTGGGTGCCATTTCCGGTGCCCGTCACGTACATGCGCTGGCCGAAGCCTACGGAGTGCCGGTTATTCTGCACACCGATCACGCCGCCAAGAAGCTGCTACCCTGGATTGACGGCCTGCTGGACGCCGGCGAGAAGCACTTTGCCGAGACCGGCAAGCCGCTGTTCAGCTCGCACATGATTGATCTGTCGGAAGAAAGCCTGGAAGAAAATATCGAGATCTGCGGCCAGTACCTGGCACGCATGAGTAAGATTGGCATGACCCTGGAAATCGAACTGGGCTGCACCGGCGGTGAAGAAGACGGCGTCGACAACACCGGCATGGACAGCTCGCTGCTGTATACCCAGCCGGAAGACGTGGCCTATGCCTACGAGAAACTGAGCGCCATCAGCGACAAGTTCACCATTGCCGCTTCTTTCGGTAACGTGCACGGCGTATACAAGCCGGGCAACGTTAAACTGACACCGCAAATTCTGGATAACTCCCAGCAGTACGTGTCCGAAAAGTTCGGCCTGCCGGCCAAGTCGCTGAACTTCGTGTTCCACGGTGGCTCCGGCTCTTCTGCCGAAGAAATCAAGGAGTCCATCGGTTACGGGGTGATCAAGATGAACATCGACACCGACACCCAGTGGGCGACCTGGGCCGGCGTGATGGCGTATTACAAAGACAAGCAGGATTACCTGCAGGGTCAGATCGGTAACCCGGACGGTGACGACAAGCCCAACAAGAAATATTACGACCCGCGAGTCTGGCTGCGTGAAGGCCAGAACAGCATGATTGCCCGCCTGGAGCAGGCCTTCAATGAACTGAACGCGGTAAATGTTCTGTAATTGATTTATCTCATCCCGTTGTTGCTCGATACCGGCCTTGTGCCGGTATTTTTTGTGTAACAAAAACTGACCCAGTGTTCGAAAAAATAGGAAAGTTGTTGTCAAAGAGTCGGCCAATCATCCGATTACTTTCAATAGATGGCTTCAAATGTAACCTTTAACATGGCCAATTAATAAATAACAATAGCAACGGGAGATAAACATGGAACAGCTACCAACAGCTGCCACGGTAACGGTATTGGCCGGACAGGCTTTTATATTGGGTGCCAATGGTGAGAAAGTGGCCCTGAACCAAGGGGATACCGTTGCTCCCGGTGCTATTGTCATCACGGAAAACGGGACCGAGCTAACGATAATCGGCCCCGATTTCACGCTGCAGTTAGGTGAAAACAGCCTGACGGAAATTCCCGCAGAACAGCTCGAACTTGCCTCAACCCCGCCAATATTAAGCAGTGTCAGCGATGACGTGGCTGCCATGCAGGCTGCCATTCTGCAGGGCCAGGATCCTACCCAGGCCTTTGAAGCCGCGGCCGCCGGCCTGGCGCAAAACGTATCCAGCAGCATCGGTAATCCGGACGGCAGCGGTAATGGCGGCTTTGTACTTGTTTCTCGTACCGGCGGCAGCCGCATTGCCGAAGCCGGATTTGATACCGGTATAACGCAGGATGCGTTTGTAGAGGAACAAACGATACAAGGAGCAGAAGGCAG
>JAAEZO010000146.1 GCA_018222825.1 Gammaproteobacteria bacterium | reverse complement strand
GGTAACGCTGCCGTGCACTTTTTGTTGATTATACGAGGGTTATACCTATGAAGAGACAAAAACGTGACCGCCTGGAAAGAGCGCGTACTCGCGGTTATCAGGCTGGCGTCAGTGGTCGAGCAAAAGAGCAATGCCCCTATAATGATTTTGATGCCAAAGGACACTGGCTGGGGGGTTGGCGAGATGCCATGGAAGACAAGGGCTCGGGCCTCTTCATAAAATAAAGATATTACCATTTCAACAAAAAAGGCCCCGACATGTCGGGGCCTTAACGTTTTCGGGCGTCTTTTATCAGAAGCTGGAAGTATCGGTAAAGAGACCGACTTTCAGATCTTTTGCTTCGTAGATCACGCGGCCGTCAACTTCAACGATGCCATCGGCGATGCCCATGACCAGTTTGCGCCAGATCACCCGCTTGAGGGTGATTTTATAGGTTACTTTCTTGGCAGTCGGCAGGATCTGACCGGTGAACTTCACTTCACCCACACCCAGAGCACGACCCTTGCCGGGGCCGCCTTTCCAGCCCAGGAAGAAACCGACCAGCTGCCACATGGCATCCAGACCCAGACAGCCGGGCATCACGGGATCGCCGGGGAAGTGGCAACCGAAGAACCACAGATCCGGATTGATATCCAGTTCGGCGATGATCTCGCCTTTGCCGTGCTCACCGGCATCGTCGTTGATGCGAATGATGCGATCCATCATCAGCATGTTGGGAGCCGGCAACTGGCTGTTGCCCGGGCCGAATAATTCACCCTGGCTACAGGCCAGCAATTCTTCTCTGGTAAAGGAATGTTTACCCAGTTCTTTTTGTGAAGACATTTCACTATTCCGTTTTGTTCAGGCCAAGGCCTGGATTGCAAATTGGCGCCACTTTAGCGAACAGTTGTTCGCCAGACAAGTCCGATCACTTTAGCGTCGGAACAGGCGCCGTAAAAAGCCGGTTTCCACGGTATGGCCGTTAAGCTCATCGAGGCGGTCACGAATGCGGCCGAACAGCGTATCCGGCTGCTCGACATCGCCGGCCACACTGCCGGTAAGCAGCTCGATGGCCTGCTCGACATGGGCAACCGGATAAATATGAAATTGACCGGCTTCGATGGCGGCGCTGACTTCATCCGACAGGTTGAGCTGCAGCCGATTGCTGGCCGGCAGTAGCACACCCTGCTTGCCGGTGAGTCCCTGAATTTTGCACAGCCGGAAGAAGCCTTCGATTTTCTCGTTTACACCGCCCACCGGTTGTACATGACCAAACTGATCCACGGCGCCGGTCACCGCAAAGTGCTGGTAAATCGGTTCTTTGGCCAAGGCCGAGAGCAGGGCGCACAGGCCGGTGAGCGAGGCGCTGTCGCCGTCTATTTCATGATAAGACTGTTCGAACACCAGGTTGGCAGACAGGGGAGAAGGATGCTCGGCCCCGAACAGGTTAGACAGATAGCCATGGATAATCATCATCGCCTTGGCATGAATATGACCGGCCAGATCGGCTTTGCGCTCTATATCCACCACGTCGCCATCGCCCAGGTGCACGGTCGCGGTGAGTCGTACCGGCTCGCCAAAGTCGTACGGGTGGCCGGTGATCTGAATCACCGACAGGCCATTGATCTGGCCCACTTCCATGCCGCTGGTCTGCAGCAGGTACTGGCCGTCACGCACACCCAGATCCGATTGCTCCACCAGAAAGCTCAGGCGGTGATCCTGCTCTTGCTGCGCCAGCATCACATGGGCTTCGGTAATCAGTTCGTTCTGCTCGCGTCGGGCGATGACGTCCGACAATTGCATCATGGCCACCAGCTGGGATTCAACCAGCGATAGGCGGTGCTGGTGCTCGGTCAGCCGGCACCCATAGCGGCACAGACGCAGTATGGCGCCGCCGTCCATGTCCAGCAGCTGGTGTTTCTGGCGCAGATGGGACAGAAAACCGAGGTAAGAAGGAAGATCTTCACGCACATCCCACTCGGGAATAATGTCGGCCCGCAAAAACGCCAGGGTATCCAGTTCCCGGTCGAGCAGATAAAGCTCGGCCACCGACAGCCGATCGCCAACCAGAATCAGATGAATATCCAGTGGCGGTGGCTCGGGCTGAAAGTAAAACGACGCCATTTCTGCCGCGCGGCTCCATTCTACTTGGCGGGCGGCGAGAGCATGCTTCAGTCGAAACCAGAGGTTGGGCTGATCGAGCAGTTCTTCAATCGGTACTATCAGATAACCGCCGTTGGCCTGATGGATCAGGCCCGGCTCCAGCAGGTGATGGTGACTGAACACCGAGCCTTGCTCGGTTTGAAAGTGAATGGCACCAAACAGCTGCTCGGGGGTGAACTGACGGGCATAAACAATGGGAATGGTATTGTCGTGCCGGTGCACCATCAGATTGATCAGCACCGGGTGGCTAAAGCCCTGACCGGCGGCCACATGCTGAGACAGCAGTGACAGATAGTCGGCAATTTTTTCGTCGTTGTCCTGTTTTTTTAGGATCCGCTGCACTATGTGCTCGGCTTCCAGATGGCGGGACGACAATTCCAGCAGCTGGCCGACCAGCTCGCAGAACTCGATGCCGGTGCCGGCCTTCAACCGCAACCAGATGGGTTTTTGTGGGTGTTTCAGGTTTTCGGCGTAGCAGAGGTCAAACAGGTCCGCATGCTTGGCATGTTTTCTGACCAGATCCTGCACCAGTTCTTCATAGTCGGTGCCCGGAAAACCGTTGAGTAACAGCACCGGATTGACCGCGTTCAGTTCCGACAGCGTGGAGAAGGCGGAATCTACCCGGGCCTGCAACGCGCTGAACGGCAGTGAGGGCACATCGTTCAGGGTGGAGAGCTCGGGTAGTGTAAAAACGGGGTTCAGTTCGACGTGACTCAGTGGCTGCACTCAAAAACTCATCAATATTGGTAAATTGTCGTCAGTATACTGCAGCCACGCCCGGGGTCGACAGCGCTATGGTGAATATGCGCTAAAAAGCGCGTTTTAATGACCGTTTTCTGCCGTAATTGCCGGTAATTTAATCATTGATGGATAATGCCGAAGGTGAGGCGGTCAGGTGTAAGGGCACCATGGCATCGCCTGTTCTGCTCAGCGTGTCACTCGGCGGCGGTATTGTGCCAGCTGCACCACGTTATTGCGCGCCGGCTGATCCGGATACGGGCAGGGGAAGTCACCCACCCGGGTGTCGGGATAGCTCGTTGCCGCCAGCCCGGTGCCAAAACGAAACAGGGCGTCGTCCAGCAACCGTATCACCGGCCGAAAAGCCTTGCCGCGTTGGCCCCCTATGGTTTTGTGCAACTGGTTGATATGCATGCCCAGGCCATAACAGTGATTGTCGTCCAGATAATCCATGCCTTCGTGCATCAGGGTCTGTTTCAGCCACTGGCCGGCATCGGCGATATGGCCGTTGATACTGAGATCGTTGTTGTTGAACCAGCGAATGTGACAAGACTGGTTCGCAAAACAATCTGCCATCAGGGGCAACTCATCGTCGTTGATGGCGCCGCTGTCCAGCGCCAGCTGCAAGGCCTCGTTGCCCCAGCGTTCGAGTAGCACGTTTTCCAGCTCGGGCTGGGTCGGCGGCTGGGTAAAGGGCAGCAAAATGGCATAACGGCTATATGCCTCTACCGCGATAACCGTATGGTAGCGAACACGATGCTTGCTGCCGTGCTCCAGCAGATGGCATTGCCAGGCGACCTGGGTAAAACCGGTAACCAGGGGTTGAGTGCCGATGCGTTTGCCATCGGGGCTGGGCAGACGGGGTAATGTCAGTTGCATCCATTTGCTCAGGGCATTACTGGCCGAGATGATGATATCCATGGTGTCTCTTGTCGCCGGTTGTTGGTTGGATCATAACCGCCATTACTGCTTTTTTTACGGTGAAGTTGTGATAAAGCTCAAGTATATCGATTATGATGTCGATATACCCTTGTTAGTAATCCGGTTTTTTATTGCATTGCTACGCCGATTGAACAAGCCGTATGGAACAATCTTCTGGACAGATGGATCGCCAAGTGTACCTCCGTGATTTTATCCTGCCTGTAGTATCTTTATTGTAGGTTTATGGTGATGTATGAGCGCTGTCATACCGCAAGCTGATGCTTTCATTCAGCCATCGGTCGTGCGTGTTTTTCGAACTTCATGCTGACCATTTACCTCTGCTTTTTGAGTAAGGTAGTGATATATGAGAAAAAGTCTCCCCGTGACCAACCGAGAGAGAATGTTTAACAACGGTGAAAAGCTGATTACCGTGACCGACAAAAACGGCAATATCACCGAATGCAACGACGCCTTTGTTGAAATGAGCGGCTTTGCTAGGAATGAGTTGCTGGGCCAGCCCCACAACATAGTGCGCCACCCGGACATGCCGGCTGCGGCTTTTGAAGTGATGTGGACGCACCTTAAGGCCGGCAAACCCTGGATGGGGCTGGTCAAGAACCGGTGCAAGAATGGGGATTATTACTGGGTGGATGCCTATGTAACCCCTATGACCCACAATGGCCACATCGTCGGCTATGAGTCGGTACGCTCCAGTCCAAGAAAAGAAGACGTTGCCCGGGCCGAACGCCTGTATGCCAACATACAAAACAACCGCAGAACCGGTCCTTGGCTTAATGTTGCACCGGAAAACCTGTTGCTGGCGCTGGCGCTGAGCAGCTGGGCCGGACTGATGTTATATGATCAACCTGCTCTGGCGCAGGGAGGACTGTTGGCCGGTGTGCTCGGTTATGCCGCCTGGGTCAATCTGGCCAGAAAGTCGACCATGGCGTCATTGAATGCGCTGTTGAAAAATGCGTTTTCCCATGACCTGGCGGTGCAAAGCTATACCGATGACAACATGGAAACGGGCAGGTTAAAGGTCTCCATTCTCAGCCAGACGGCACATTTGGGTACCGTGCTGACCCGCATTGAAAATGCCGCAACCAATGTTGCTCGCGAAACCGACACCGGCTTTAAGCTGACTCAGGTGACCAGTTCGGAAATAGAACGCCAACAGGCCGAGACCCTGCAGGTGGCCACGGCGATGAATGAAATGACCTCGACCATTGCCGAGGTGTCTCGTCATGTCAATGAAACGGCGGCGTCGGCAGAAATGGCCAATGAGCTGGTCAACAAGGGCACCGGACTGGCCGACGTCACCAAAAAGTCGATAGAAACACTGCGGGATACCGTCGCTGAAATCAGCCATTCGGTGTCGGCGGTGTCGGAGCAGACCGCCAACATTGCCAGCGCGGCCCAGATGATTGAGCAGATTGCCGACCAGACCAACCTGCTGGCGCTGAATGCGGCCATTGAAGCGGCCAGAGCCGGCGAACAGGGGCGGGGCTTTGCGGTGGTTGCGGAAGAGGTGAGAAACCTGGCCAAACGCACACAGGAGTCGACCCGGGAAATCTACGCCATTATCAAGGAGCTGACGGCTCGGGCCGACAATGCGGTGAATGTCGCCAATCACGGGGCCACCAATGCCGAACAGGGACTGGATCGGGTGATTGAAAGCGGTGTCATGCTGAACGGTATTTCGGAGGCGGTCGGTAATATTGCCGATATGTCGACCCAGATGGCGGCGGCGGTAGAGCAACAGGCTCATGTGTCGGAAGATATTAACCGCCAGGTGGTCAATATTTCCGGTCTGGCCGACTCAAGTGCCGAAAGCGCCGTTAATGCCTCGCAATCCATTACCTATCTGAAGTCGATCTCGGGTGAATTGCAGGAACTGGTGATGCGCTTCAAGCCGGCATAAGCCAAATTCCGACACTTTCTTGATTACATGGCGACCAGCAAAAGGCTCCGACGGGTTAACCGTTCGGAGCCTTTTTTGTTGCCGTCTATGCCGGGTATTTTGGCGGACGTGTCAGCTAGCGTGTTATCGGCCGAACACCAGCGCCTTGAGTCCGGCTTCCGGGTCTATGTCGGTAAACTCGGGGGGATTGTCCAGCCGCTCGACAAAGTGCAATGCCGGCGCCTGCTCGGCCATGTTATCGATCAGGAACTGACTGGGCACATTCGGGTCGTTGACACAGGCCAGCACTCGGCCGTTTTCACTCAGCAGTTCGGGCAGCCGGCGCAGGATCTTGTGATAGTCCTGGGTCAGGGCAAAGCTGCCTTTCTGGAACGACGGCGGATCTATGATGATCAGATCATATGGCCCCAGCTTGCGCACCTTGCCCCAGGACTTGAACAGCTCATGACCGAGAAAGGTTACCTTGCCAAGGTCGTGATGGTTCAGTCGGTGATTGTCCCGGCCCCGGCTCAGTGCGGCGCGGGCCATGTCCAGATTGACCACCTGCACGGCGCCGCCTTCGATGGCCGCCACCGAAAAGCCGCAGGTATAGGCAAACAGATT
>JAAEZO010000145.1 GCA_018222825.1 Gammaproteobacteria bacterium | reverse complement strand
GCCAGATCATACGCTTGCAGACAGAACGGCATCTTGCCGGCCACCAGCTTTTCCATATCGAGCAAGTCGTTGATCAGCAGGTTCAGGCGCTTGCTGTTGTTATGCGCCACCCGCACCATCTGGCCGGCCTTGGCCGGCAAGTCGCCCAGCAGGCCCTGATTCAGCAGTCCGAGCGAACCGGTAATCGAGGTCAGCGGGGTCCGTAACTCGTGGCTCACGGTGGCCACAAATTCCTTTTGCATCCGCTCTACCCGCTTCAGTGCGGAAATATCCTCAACCAGCGACCACAACAGTGTCTTGCCTGCCGCATCACGGATCAGCATGCCCTGCTGGCGAACCGGAAAGCGCGAGCCGTCCCGACGAAAATATTCCTTTTCGTAAGGCGCGTAGCGACCATTCCGTTGCAGTTCAACCAGCGCGTGCCGATCTCGGGCCGCATATTCCGGCGGCGTCAGCTCCCGAAAATCCAGCTGCAGCAAAGATGCTCTGTCGAAGCCGATGGCAGACAGCAGCGCTCGATTGACGTCGATAAAGGCACCGGTCGAAAAATCATTGAGGGAAATACCGATGGAAGACAGCTCAAACAGTCCCCGCAGCCGCCGTTCGCTGTCGGTCAGCGCCAGTTCCGCCTGTTTTTCATGTTGAATATCGGTCAGATAGCCGTGCCAGACGGTGCTGCCATCGTCCAGCCGCTCGGGCCGTGCTCGTCCTTCCACCCAACGCAGGGAGCCATCTTGCTGCACGACCCGGTACTGGGTATGCCAGATGGCAAGGTCACGCTCCGACGCCTGAATAGACGCGCTGACCGGTTCCAGATCCGGTGCATGGATGCGATCGAATACCACGGTGGCATCCTCTTTCACCGCCTCGGATGAAACCCGATATATCTGTTCGATGCCGCCGCTGCTGTAGGGAAAAGCGCTGCGACCATCCGGCCAGAGTCGGTACTGGTACAGCATGCCCGGCACCTGCTCGACCAGTTTGTCCAGCCGTTCCTGCTGCGCCCGCTTGCCCAACATGTCTTCGAGCCAGCGCGCCAGCAGCCCGATAAACAGGCGGTCGGTGTCATCGAAAGGCCGCTCTCTGGGGGCGACGGCAGAAAAATTGAGGGTACCGAACAAGTGGCCATCCACCAGCAGCCGAATGGCAATATAGCTTTCGAGCCCGAATTGCCGGTAACACTCGGCCTGCTGAAACGACGACGCACCCATATGCTGAATGGCCAGCACGCCGGATTGCTGCAGCAACAGCTGGCAGTAGGTTTGCTCCAGCACGAAGTGCAATCCGGGCGCGACGTCGGCTTCGGGGGGCGCCGCTACCCAACGTACCGCGTACACCTCACCCAGGATCTCGCTGACAATACCCAGTTCAAGCTGCAGATAATTGCATCCCAGCGACAATGCCTGGGTGATTTGTTCGTCCAGGCTGCCGTCCAGTTCAAAGGCGATACGATTAAGCAGCGTCAGCGCCCGGTTCTTGCGCTCCAGCTGGACCAGCGCCTCTCGCTCGGCGGTAATATCCGCATGAATGCCATACATCATCAGCGGTTGCCCGTCATGGTCACGGCTGAACAGCCGCCCCCGACTCTGCAACCACACCCAGTGCCCGGCCTTGTGCTTCATGCGAAACTTGCACTCATAGGCCGGGCTGTTCCCCGTCAGATGCCGTTCCATCTCCACCATGGCGCCCGCCAAATCGTGCGGATGAACCCGGCTTTTCCAGGTATCGACGGTCAAGGGCGCCAGCTCCGCCAGCCGATATCCCAGCATGTCGGCCCAACGTTCATTGAATTCACAGCTACCGCTTTGCATATCACACTGCCAGACGCCGATGTTCGCGCCCTCAATCACCAACTGGGCGCGGGTTTCGCTTTCTTTCAGGGTGTGACGCAACTCGGTCAACTGGGACTGGTTGATTTGCTCTTCCACGCTGTCGGCCATCACCCGTAACAGCTCGCTATCCGCCGCGCCAAAGGCGCGTGGCTTGCTGTCGATAATGCAAAGCGTGCCGATGCGATAACCGTCCGGGGTATGCAGCGGCGCCCCCGCATAAAAACGAATATAGGGCGGCTGCAATACCAGCGGATTATCGAAAAACCGGGGGTCGAGGTGGGCGTCTTCCACCACCAGCAGGCCGCTGTCCAGGATAGCGTGACCACAAAACGAGATCTCGCGACTGGTTTCACACACGTCCCCCAGCCCCTGAGCCGACTTGAACCACTGTCGTTCTCTGTCTACCAGCGACACCAGGGCGATGTCGACGCCAAAACTGCCCTGGGCAATGCGGGTCAGCCGATCGAAACGCGCTTCCGGCAGGCTGTCCAGCAGACCGGTGCCGATCAGCGCCTGCAAGCGCTGCCATTCATCGATAGGTGCTGATGGGGTGAGCATCGTTCATGTCCTCGATATTCCGGTGTTCGGTAATGGCACTATCGCCCGCAGCTGCGCCGGGCAGTTCCACCCACAGATGGGCACCTTCCCGGTTATAAAAACCGATGCGTCCCCGCATCAACTCCACCAGCTCCTTGCAAATCGCCAGGCCCAGCCCGGTGCCTCTGCTGGCGCGCATGGTGCCGTGTTCGGCCTGAGCAAAACGCTCGAACAAACGGCCACGAAAGGCGTCGGGAATGCCCTCGCCCTGATCGCTGACGGTGATCCGCAGCCATACCGGCGGCTGCCACTCGACCCGTACCGTTACGGTACCGCCGGGCGGAGAAAACTTGATGGCATTACTGATCAGGTTATCCAGTATCTGCCGCAGTCGCAGCGGATCGAGATACACCGATGGCACCAGGGCGGCAACACCGTTCAGGGTCACCCGGTAGTCATCGGCCATCGGCCGATTACCGGCTATCGCCTCCTTGACCAGGGTCGTGATGCAGCAGGGCTCGGGAGCCAGTTCCACTTTACCGGCATTCAGCCGGTTGAAGTCCAGCAAGTCATTGATGATGACCTGCAAACGCTCCCCGTTGCGTAATGCCAGCGACGTCAGGTCACCGGCTTTTTCCGGCAGGGCGCCCACCGCCCCCGACTGCATCAGCTTCAGCGCCCCGTTGATCGAGGTCAGCGGGGTGCGCAGTTCATGACTGACCACCGCCACGAAGTCATCCTTGACCTCGCTCAGGGCCTTGCGCTCGGCGGTCAGCTGGTTGAAGGCGCGCGCCAGCTCCGCCACCTCGGTCACGCCGGTTTCCGGTAACTGCTGGTTACTCGCGGCCTGGGTCGCCATGCTCCGTATTTGTCGGGTCATGAGCTCCAGCGGGCGCATCGCGGTCCAGGCCAGCCAGAACGCCAGCAGCGCCAGGCCGCCGCCAATCAGCACACTGATGCCGGCAAAACGCAGAAAAAACGCCCGGGCCGGTGCAATCACCTGTTCATAAGGTACGGCGCGTACAAATACCCAGCCCAACTGCTCCAGATGAGTGGTGGCAAAGACCATTCGCTGCCGGTCTCCGTCCTGAGTGATGCCGATACTGAAACCGGACATGGCCGCATCTATCAGCGGGTCTTCTCCGGGAGAAGGCAGTGGTTGCAGATCTGCCGCCAAATCGACACCGTTATAGACATACACCAGGTTATCGGTGTCCAGAATCTTGAAGCTCACCCCTTCTCCGAGGGCATCAGCCAGTCGCTTCTTCGGCAGAATGGAGGTTCGGGCCAGATTGAGCACTCCGCCCAGCATACCGAGCAAATCACCGTCATCCGACAGAATTGGACTCAGAAAAGACACCAGCGGCGCCCCGGTGGCACGCCCGATAATGGGGTGACTGATCACCGGCTTGCGGGTGGCGAAGAGCCGTCTGAAATGAGGCCGATCCGCATAATTGGTGCCCAACCGTCCCGGTACCAGCATATTTTCGGCGATGGCGGTGCCGCTGCCGTCAAAGACCATCAGCCCATCCGGAAAGAATTGCCGTAGATGCTGCTGCCGCTCCATCAGGCTGATCAACTCGCTATCGGGCACCAGGCTGATTCCGTTGGACAGCTGGGTACTGAAGCTTTCCAGCGCATTCAGCCGCAGGGCCAGTACCTGCTCCACCTGTTCCGCCGCCCGGACCGTTTCTTCTGCCTGACGCTGATGGTTCAATCGTTCGAAGTCGTCCACCAGCGAGTGGTAGGCCGTTGCCAGCACGGCCATCACCGTCAGTACGGCACCAAGCATAATGATGAGGGCTATTCGTCCCTTCAGCGATAATCGCATCTACTCTCTCGTCCTTGTCGTGGCATGGCGTGGCATAATGGATACAGTATCAAAGATGGATATACCACAATCGGCAGCTTCACGATAAGTTCCACACGAAGCTTAACCAGCATATAATCCTTTCTACTATCGCATTCCTGCGGTCGCAGAAACACAAGGTGAGTACCGGAGGTCAAAATGCCGCCTGATCCGAGCGTTATGGAGAGCCAGCTTGCCCTGCTGAAAACCCGATTTGCCGACCGAACGGCCACCCAGCTCAACGCCATGGTGCGGGAGGTACAACAATGGCGACAAGCCGGCGGCCATTGTGGTGATATCACGGCACTCTACCAATTACTGCACCGACTGGCCGGATCTTCCGGCACCTTCGGCTTTGCCGAGCTGGGGCAACGGGCCCGCTGCCTGGAACACCGCCTCACGCCATTGCTGGAATGCCCCGAACTTTCTGCCGCCCGTACTCAAAGCGTCATCGACGCCGACTTTCTTGAGCAACTACAGAGATTAATCTCGCTGCTGCACCATGATGAAGAGCCAACCTCGCCCCCGGTGGCGGCGACTCTCACACCGCCTTCGTTGGCAGAAGATGCGACCGAAGTGCTGATCCTGGGAGCCGAGCTGGCCGAGCTGGTTTTGCCACTCGGTCGTTACGGCTTCAACATCGCTCACCATGTTGCCGTTGATGATATTCCGGCCCGCTACTGGCATCAAAATACCACCATCGTCACCTGTGCCCATCATCTGGAGGCGACCGCCATCTGGAACTCGGCCCAGGCCCGACGTGACCAACAAAAAAAGGCACCGATTATCTGCATCGGTGCCGATGACGATTTTGACGCTCGTTATCGCCTCGCGGAACTGGGCGCCAGTGGCCTGTTCACCCGGCCGGTAGAGGTTACCGCCCTGGCAGAGCGCATCGAGCAGCTGAATCGCGAGCAGCAGGCACCGGCCGCCAGGGTATTGTTGCTGGACGACGATAAGGAACTGGCCGAGCATTATCGTCTGGTGCTGACCACCGCCGGCATCAATGTCAGGGTGATGACCCGGCCCGCCGCCCTGCTGAGTACGCTGGCGGAGTTTCGGCCGGACATAGTGCTGATGGACATCAACATGGCGCCCTACTCCGGCGTGACCCTGGCGCGGATGATCCGTTTTGAACCCCAGTGGCTGAGCCTGCCGATTATCTATCTCTCTTCGGAGCAGGACCGGGATCAACAGCTCAGCGCCCTGGCCCAGGGCGCCGATGAATTCATCACCAAACCGATTTCCGATCAGCGGCTGATCCGTACCGTGCGCATCCTCCATTACCGGGCCCGTCAGCTGTCGAAACTGGTGTCCTGCGATGGCCTGACCGGCTTGCTCAATCACACTCACATCAAACAGGCCCTGACCCACGAGTTCTCCCGGGTGCAGCGGCTCGGCCACAGCACCACGGTGGCCATGCTGGATCTGGACCACTTCAAACGGGTCAACGATAATCACGGTCACGCCGTTGGCGATCAGGTCATCAAGGCGCTGGCCAACCTGCTGCACAAGCGGCTGCGCATTACCGATCATCTGGGTCGCTACGGCGGCGAAGAGTTCGTGGCCATACTGCCCGAATGCGACCTGATCCAGGCCAAAACCATGTTCGAGCAGATCTGCCGTCATTTTGCCGCCCTGAGCTTCAATGGCATTGAACACAAGTTCGGAGTGACCGTCAGTGTCGGCCTGGCCGACCTGAATCAATTTATATCGGCAGAACATGCACTTAATGCCGCCGATGAGGCGCTGTATCAGCGAAAACATCAGGGCCGCAACGGGGTCAGCTGTTATTATTTACCTACCTTGCCTGTCGACAACGGATAAACCATGAACATACTGCTGCTGGAAGACGATTCGCTCATCGCCGATCTGGTGGAAATGGTGCTGACCAATTCGGTGGTCGGGGCGCGCGTAACCCATGCAACCAGCGTCGGCCAGGCCAAAACAGCCTGGAGCCGGCAACCGGCACAACTGGTGCTCTGCGACTGGAACCTGCCGGACGGCACGGGGCTCGAACTGGTCAAATTCATTCGCAGTACCGACACGGTTACTCCCATCGTCATGATCAGCGCCAGCTCCGACCGCCAGCACGTGATGGCCGCCGC
>JAAEZO010000144.1 GCA_018222825.1 Gammaproteobacteria bacterium | reverse complement strand
TAAATCTTGATGGTTAGCCACAGGGTATGGTTATCCTGCTTGCTCATTTCGACGGACATGCCGTGTGCTTCCAACATAATGGCTGCTTCCTTATCTGTGTCTCGTGGCCATAATTATGGTCGCTCTCATCGCTTGCGCCTTTGGTTGTCGCGAAAAAGGGACTAAATATACCGGCCCATCGATTTCAGCTTGCCTGACGATCCCGTTGCAGGCAGCCTTGACGCGAATATTGGTCTTTGGAGTTTAAAGCTCGTGCGCAAAATAAAATATGTACTGTTATTGCTGATGCTGTGTGCTGTCGGCTATGTCGTGGCTGCCCCCTGGTTAACCGCCTACCGGATCAGCGACGCCGTCGACCAACGCGACAGTGCGGCGCTGGCCGAACTGGTGGAATTCGACAGCGTGCGCCAAAACCTGAAGCAACAGCTGAACAGCCGGGTGTTGCGCGAGCTTGGCGCAGACAACAAACAAAACCCCTTTGCGGAATTCGGTGCCAGCCTGGCCAACATGATGGTGGACGGCCTGCTGGATACCTACATGACCCCGGCGGGCATAGAGCGATTGATGCGGGGGGAAACACCGGCGCCGGGCATTCCCGAAACCAGCCCGCCGCCCGTCAATACCGACGGCGATAACGATGCCGCTTCCGGCAAGCCCAACGCCGAGCGTCAAAAACTGTTCTCCGACGCCCGTATGGGTTACCGGTCGCTGCATCGTTTCGTGGTCACGGTGACCGACGATGAGGGCAAGCAGGCCGATTTTGTGCTGAGCCGACGCAGCCTGGACTGGAAACTGACCGCCATCGTGCTGCCACTGAATTAACCGGCGCCCGGCCGACCAGTTCCTGGATTCAGTCGATGAGTGAAGACCCGGGCAGAGCCGGTGGATCGATGCCAGACTGATGATATGAATGGCGAGCCCGCTCAGGGCTTAGCCGGCTCCACGTTGATCCAGGGAGAATCATGCCATGCGTCACTGGTTCCAGTTTCCCATCCGTGAAGGTGATACCTCACGCCAGGCCCACTGCGACATGCCGGCGGGAACCTTCGAACGGGAAATCGGCAAGGAAGGTTTTTTCGGCCCCGCCACCCACATGTACCATCGCCACCCGCCCACCGGCTGGAGTGCCTGGGAAGGCCCGCATCGCCCCCGCGCCTTCGACACCAACAAGCTGCAGTCAAAGGGGCCAAGCCCATGGGATGCCACACTTCTGCTGCATAACGCCAGCCTGCGGGTACGACTCTGGCAAAGCGACAAGTCGATGAATCATCTGATGCGCAACGGCGACGGCGACGAATGCCTGTTTGTGCATCAGGGAAAGGGCCAGCTTTTTTGCGACTACGGTCATCTGAGCTTCGGCGAGGGCGACTATATTATCCTGCCCCGATCCACCAGCTGGCGGCTGGAGATAGAGCAGCCGGTGACCCTGCTGATGATAGAAGCAACCCACGGCACCTATATGAATGCCGAACGCGGCTTGGTGGGCAGACACGCGGTATTCGATCCGGCCATACTCGAATACCCTCGCCTGAATGACGCCTTCAGGGCTCAGAGCGAGCAGCCCGGCGATTGGCAGGTGCTGCTCAAGGCGCGAGGCCAGTTAAACCGTATCAGCTTCCCTTTCAATCCGCTGGATGCTCAGGGCTGGACCGGCGATCTGACGGTGTTCAAGCTCAACTGGCGCGACATTCGCCCTCTGATGAGCCACCGTTACCACCTGCCGCCCTCGGCACACACCACCTTCGTCACCAACGACTTCGTGATCTGTACCTTCGTGCCCCGGCCTATCGAGTCCGATCCCGGTGCGCTCAAGGTGCCCTTCTACCACAACAACGACGATTTTGATGAAGTCATCTTCTATCATCAGGGTAACTTCTTCAGTCGGGACAACATAGAAGCGGGCATGATCACCCTGCACCCCTGCGGCTTTGCTCACGGCCCTCATCCCAAGGCCTTCGCCGCCGGTGCCCGGCACGCCCGTACCGACACCGACGAAGTGGCGGTCATGATCGACTCACGGCTGCCGCTGGACGTGGCCGAATTGCCGGACGGGGTGGAAAACATCGGCTATGTTCATTCGTGGCAGGTGAAACCATAACCCGATAAAGCGCACCGAATACATCAAGGAGGCAATGGTGAAACTGGCTTCTCTGAAACAAGGTCGTGACGGCCAACTGCTGGTGGTATCCCGGAATCTGAGCCGGGCGGTCACCGCAGACGGCATAGCCCCCACCCTGCAGGCGGCGCTGGATTACTGGGCCGAAACCGAGCCGGCCTTGCAGGCACTTTATCAGCAACTGAACCAAGGCAACTGTGCCGACAGCTTCGCGTTCAAGCAGGCCGATTGTGCCTCGCCTCTGCCCCGTGCCTATCAGTGGGCCGACGGCAGCGCCTACGTCAATCATGTGGAGCTGGTGCGCAAGGCCCGTGGCGCCGAGATACCGGCCAGCTTCTGGACCGATCCGCTGATGTACCAAGGTATGTCCGACGGTTTTATCGGCCCATGCGAAGACATTCGCCTGGCCGATGAGGAATGGGGCATCGACTTCGAGGGCGAAATCGCCATTATTACCGGTGATGTGCCCATGGGCACCTCCACCAAACAGGCCGCCCCCCATATCAAGCTGCTGATGCTGGTCAACGATGTCTCTCTGCGCAACCTGATTCCGGGAGAGCTGGCCAAGGGGTTCGGCTTTTTTCAGTCCAAGCCCGCCTCGTCCTTCTCGCCGGTGGCCATTACCCCGGACGAACTGGGTGATGCCTGGCAAGACACCCGGGTACATCACCGCCTGCGGGTTCATCTGAACGGCGAGCTGTTCGGCGAGCCGGATGCGGGCACCGACATGACCTTCAACTTCGCTCAATTGCTGGCCCATGTCAGCTTCAGCCGGGCACTGTGCGCCGGCTCCATCATCGGCTCCGGTACCGTCTCGAACGTGAATCGCAGCACCGGCTCCTGCTGCCTGGCCGAGCGGCGCATGCTGGAAATACTGGAGCAAGGCGAAGCTCGCACTCCCTTTATGAAGTTTGGCGACCGGGTGCGTATCGAGATGCTGGATCAACAAGGCCAGTCCATCTTTGGCGCCATCGATCAACGGGTGGTGCAATATGAAATTTTATGATTATGGCCGCTCGTCCGCCGCCTACCGAGTACGGATTGCACTCAGGCTGAAAGGGCTGAGCTGTGAGACCATCCCCATCTCCCTGCTGGATGGTACCCAGAACAGCGCTGGTTACCGATATGTGAACCCAACCGGCCTGGTGCCCAGTTTGGATACCGGTCACGGCATCCTCGGTCAGTCACTGGCCATCATCGAATATCTGGATGAAAGCCATCCAGAACCGCCGCTGCTGCCGGCCATGCCCTTTGCCCGCGCCAGGTGTCGAGCCCTGGCATTGCAGGTGGCCTGCGACATTCACCCGCTCAATAATCTGCGGGTGCTCAACTACCTGACCGGCGAGCTCGAGATGGGCGAGGAGCAAAAAAACCGCTGGTATCACCATTGGTTAAAGCAGGGACTGGGCCCGCTGGAGCAACAACTGAGCGGGAATGACAGCCGCTATTGCTGTGGCGATACGCCAACCCTGGCGGATATCTGCCTGGTACCGCAACTTTACAATGCCCGTCGTTTCAAGCTGGATCTGGCGCCTTACCCCAGGCTTAACGCCATCGAACAGGCCTGCCATCAACTCGAGGCATTCCGGCTGGCGCATCCGGATCAACAGCGACAGATCCCGTCAAAAACCTGACCAGGAGGTGAACATGATCCAGCCATCGCTTCCCTTGTGGCGTCCTTCACCCGCTCGTATTAAACGCAGTCAACTGTATGAGTTCATGCAAGAGGCCAACCGACGCCACCACCTTGAACTAAGCGACTATCAACAGCTGCACGCCTGGTCGGTGCAAGACAGTGCCGCCTTCTGGGATCTGTTGTGGGATTTCACTGGTGTGGTGGGAGAAAAAGGGGAAGCAATGGTGTTGAGTGCCGCCAGCGCCCGGCACGCGGTCTGGTTTCCCGAGGCCCGGCTTAATTTTGCCGAGAACCTGTTGCGCCATGCCACAACACATCCGGAGCAGAATGCCCTGCTGTTTCAGGCCGAGGGGCAAAATGAGCGATGCCTGAACTGGAGTGCACTGACCGAACAGGTTGCGGCCATCCGTGCCGCCCTGCAGCATGTGGGCGTCAAACAAGGCGATGTGGTTGCCGGCTATCTGCCCAATCTGCCGGAAACCCTGGTCGCCATGCTGGCCACCACCGCACTGGGGGCAATCTGGACCTCGACTTCCCCCGACTTCGGCGCCGACAGCGTGATCGAGCGCTTCGGGCAAACCCGGCCCAAGGTGCTGTTCAGCGCCGACGGTTACCGTTACAACGGCAAGCTGCATGACTCCAGCGACAAAGCCAGAACCATAGTCGCGGCCATCGACAGCATCGAGCACTGGGTGCAGATCCCCTATGTGGGAGCCGACCAGCTTGGACCCGACGATAGGGTACAGCAGTGGCCAGAATGGCTGAGCCGCCATGCCGAACAGCCGCTGCACTTTACTGCCATGCCCTTCAACGCGCCGCTCTATATTCTGTATTCCTCGGGTACCACCGGCCAGCCCAAGTGCATCATCCATTCAGCAGGTGGCATCCTGCTCAACCACTTGAAAGAACATCGGCTGCATTGCGATATTCGCCCCGGCGACAAGGTGTTCTATTTCACTACCTGCGGCTGGATGATGTGGAACTGGCTGGTGTCGGCACTGGCCAGTGGCGCCACCCTTCTGCTCTATGAAGGCTCGCCTTTCTTTCCCGATGGCAAGGTGCTGTGGGACTGGGCCGAAAAAACGGGCATGACCCTGTTCGGCACTTCCGCCAAATACCTGGAAGCCATGGAAAAGCAGCGAATTCATCCGCGGGATCATCATTACCTGGGAGCCCTGCGCACCCTGTGCTCTACCGGCTCGGCGCTGGCTCCCGAGCAGTTCGACTTTGTTTACCGGCGCATCAAGTCCAACCTGCAACTGGCGTCCATCGCCGGGGGCACCGATATTTGCGGCTGCTTCGTGCTCGGCAACCCCATCAGTCCGGTCTATCGTGGCGAGTGTCAGGGCATTGGTCTGGGGCTGGATGTACGGGTATTCGACGAACAGGGCCAGCCGTTGCTGGAGCAGCAGGGCGAGCTGGTCTGTTGCAACAGCTTTCCCAATCGGCCAGTGGGGTTCTGGAACGACAATGACGGCAGCCGCTATGATGCCGCCTATTGGCAAACCTACCCGGGCTGCTGGCATCACGGTGACAGAGTGGCGTTGACTGCGCACGGCGGCATGGTGTTCTATGGTCGCTCGGATACGGTGCTCAACCCGGGCGGCGTGCGTATCGGCACCGCCGAGATCTATCGCCAGGTGAGCCGCTTGGAGCAGATAGCGGACGCAGTGGTGGTCGGTCAGCACTGGCACAAAGATGAGCGGATATTGCTGTTCGTCAAACTGATCGAGGGAGAGCGGTTGGACGGTTCCCTGAAAGCGGCCATATGCCGACGCATTCGCAGCCAGTGCAGTCCACGGCATGTGCCGGACAAAATACTGGCCGTAACCGATATTCCCAGAACCCGCTCGGGCAAGACGGTCGAACTGGCGGTACGCAATGTGGTGGAAGGAAAACCGGTAAAAAACATAAGCGCGCTGGCCAATCCACAGGCACTGGCGCTATTCAGGGACTTGCCCGAACTTGCGGAGTAACCGACCCGCTACCGCCTGTGCCCGGGCGGCGGGGCAATCACCCGATAACCACGCTGATAGGCGCGGTAATAATTGCCGCTGTGGTAATAGTAGGGATCGCCGCCCAGGCTGAAGCTGACATAACCGCCTGGCAGGCCGTGCACTATGGTACCCAGGGGCAGAGTCACCGAAAGGTGGGCGCCCGAAGCACGCGGCTCTCGATAATAGTGACGAGGCGGCTCACGGTAGTAATGCTCGACCACTCTCGTTCTGCGTGGTGCCTGACGATAATAGTAATGCTGCTCTCTGTGGCGCCGGCTCTGTTTACGGTGCTTGAAGTGCCGACCGTCGTACTTATTGTGGTGCCTGTCGTATCCTCGATCGTATCCTCGACCATCGCCACGATGATCTCTGTCTGCCAGCGCCTGAGGCGCCATCAACCCCAGGGTCAGTGCCCCGAGCAGAGGTAGTAGCCAGCGACGTTGTTTGAACAGTTGCACAATCATGAGGTTCTCCTCCTCTTAACAACTACCGGTATGGGACAACCGATGAGTCTGGAGATACCTTAATAATGAGCCAGATTCGGGAATAATGACAACACGGCCTGACGCTGAAGGTCAGCCTGTATAAGAAAGAATCGGTTGCG
>JAAEZO010000143.1 GCA_018222825.1 Gammaproteobacteria bacterium | reverse complement strand
TGGCCAGCCATTCGGCCAGCTCGTCGGCTTCGCCCCGCTTGATGATACGGTCTTCCTTATCGACCTGATGGCGGCGATAGATGGGATCGTAATAGCGACCGAGCAGCTCGGCAATCCATTCCTGATGGCCGTCGCTGCCAAAGCCCTGCTGCTGCTGGTTGATGGCATCGGTCATCTGTTGTGACAACCGGCGCCAGTCCTGATCGCCGAGGCGTTTGTACAGCCGCTTGAGGCTATCCTGCAGGTAGGCTTCCAGCCGTTCCATGTCGTCGTTGAAGTGGCCTTGCATCACGTCCACATAATCGTGCTGAATCTGCCGCACCCGCTGCTCGAAGGGCACTTCCAGCAACAGAATGGGCGTGCGCTGCATACGCAGGTAAAAGCTCTTCGGCAGCGGACAACGGCCGATCATGGCGCTTTCGTCTTCCACCAGCCAGCTGCCGATGCCGGCTCGGCGCTGCTTGATCCGGGCGATGGCCAGCCGGTTTTCGAAGTCGATGGGGGTAGGTTGCGGCTCGCCCCAATGACCGAAGCTGGAGCCGCGATGATGGGCATAGCCTTCCAGATCCAGTGCCAGCGGGGTGCGGGCCAACCAGTCGGTCTTGCCGCTGCCGGTCAGCCCCGACAGCACGAAGCCCGGCTGTTCGAAACCGGTCTCAATTTCCTGCAACAGATGACGACGCAGCGCCTTGTAACCGCCTTCTACCCGGGTTACCGGGTGACCGGCGTCCTGCAACCACTGCTGTACCGTCTGGCTGCGCAGGCCACCACGAAAACAGTAGATGACGCCCTTCGGGTTTTCACTCAGCCAGTTGAGCCAGCCCTGCAGCCTTTGCTGGCGCAGTTCACCCGCCACCAGTTGATGGCCCAGTTCGATGGCGGCCGCCTGGCCCTGCTGTTTGTAACAGGTACCGACCAGAGCTCGCTCTTCATCGCTCATCAGCGGCAGGTTGCAGGCTTGAGGAAAGGCGCCTTCGATAAACTCCACCGGGGCCCGCAAGTCCAGCAGGGGAATATCATCGCCCAGTAGCTGGTCGTAATCGGCAGTCAGCTCGCTCATGTTACTCACCCGATCACCTCGATACGATGCTCACCGGTAGCCGTCAGCTCGCCGATGGGGGAGAGTTGCAACTGGTGTTGGGCAGCCAGGCTCAGGAAGGCATCAACCGATTCGGGGCGAACCGCCACCAGCAGGCCACCGCTGGTCTGGGGGTCGCACAGAATCTGTTGCTGGCGGGTGCTTAACGGGGCCAGCTTGTGGCCGTAGGCATCCAGGTTGCGCAGGGTGCCGCCGGGCACGGCCCCGGCTTGCAGGTAGTGATCCACCGCCGGCAGCAGCGGAATGGCGTCCATTTGCAGCCGGGCACTGACATCGGCGCCTTCACACACTTCCAGCAGGTGGCCCATTAGACCAAAGCCGGTGACGTCGGTCATGGCGCTGACGCCTTCCAGGGTGGCGAAGTCCTGGCCCGGCTTGTTGAGCAGGCACATGGTTTCGGCGGCCAGGGTGGCATGTTCGTCCAGCAGAACGCCTTTTTTCTGGGCGGTGGAGAGAATGCCGATACCGAGCGGCTTGGTCAGAAACAACAGATCGCCGGCGGCGGCGGTGTCGTTGCGTTTGACCTGGTCGAGTGCGATCTGCCCGGTCACTGCCAGCCCGAAGATAGGCTCGGGCGCGTCGATGCTGTGGCCACCGGCCAGTGAAATACCGGCATCGTGACAGGCCTGACGGCCGCCATCGATCACCTGTTGTGCCACTTCCGGCGCCAGCAGGTTGACCGGCCAGCCGAGAATGGCGATGGCGGTGATAGGGGTGCCGCCCATGGCGTAGATGTCGCTGATGGCGTTGGTGGCGGCGATGCGGCCGAAGGTAAAGGGGTCATCGACGATCGGCATGAAGAAGTCGGTGGTGGAGATAATGCCCATGCCGTTGCCAATGTCGACCACGGCGGCGTCGTCCCGGCTGTCGTTACCGACGATCAGGCGCGGGTCGCTAAAGCGGGGCAGCTGGCTGTGCAGTATGGTGTCGAGCACCTTGGGGGAGATTTTGCAGCCGCAGCCGGCGCCGTGGCTGTATTGGGTCAGGCGAATAGGTTCCACTTGGGCTTCCTTGGAGTCACTTACGGAAAGGCCGTATATTACTCCTATTCGCCCGGTTTCGCATCCGGTGCGCCACGGCGTTGCACCGTCGGTGGTAAGGGAGGAAGCGACAAGAGACCGGATTCAGTCGCAACTACTAAAAAGCCGGCTCATCTTCATGAGCCGGCTTGGTGTTTTCAGCAGCGGGGCGCCGTTGTAGGACACTAATGAGACTGATAAATACCGGAAGGAGATGAATGAATCTGGGATCTAGTGGAAGGCCAGTGTGGGTATGGCTTGTATCGTTATTGTCCTTTTAGTACGGGATGCGAGAGGTTTGATAATTTAATTGTTGTTTAAAGAGTATGGTTCGCAGTGGCTGATAAACGCTCAGGCTCGGCGGGTATTGTCTGGAGTTGGTATTCCTTGTTGTCGCTGATGAGCACTAGGACGCTGTCTGTAAGTTACCGATCCCCGAGGCACTGGAGAATGAGCCGTTGCTCGGTACCCTGGCCGCCAGCCGGCGAGGCTCAAGGCCTAAGCGGGCGAGCTGCTGTCCCACTTCGGGAGCTGGTGCCGGCAGGAATCGCCAGACGGCACGCACTGGGCGCCGTTGTCCGAGCGCTAGCCTATCAGGCATCGCCTACCGAGTTGCTGTTCGGTAGTAACCGAGTTTATGCCGCCATCCATCAGTTCGGCGGCCGCCCGGACATGTTGCCCGTCCTAGCCGCCATCCCGGCCGGCACACCTGGGCCTGACCGAGGACGATCAGGCCAGTATTCTAGAAGTTATGGAGCACTGAACGAGCTCTAAAGCGCACTGTATGCACCCAAGGTGAAAAGTGTGGAACAGCTATAGAAGTTTCCACCGGTGCTCACCACGGGCGTTTTTGAACGGTGGTTAAACGCCTCCTATGGTGCGTTGATGAGGCCCAGTACACTGATATTAATTTTCTATATTCAGAAGCAACTATAATGTTGAACATACGATATTTATATTATTTTTAATAATATCAGTATCTTATGTTTTTATTTGTACTGGTTTCAGGCAAGTTTGCTTAAGTTTGCCCTATGAGTAGTTAGCCGATAGTATCTGTAATCTGATGATGTGGAGGGTCAATTGAAGCGGCTAAGCTTAGAGCAAAAAACGTACAGCTTGCGTGTTAGAGATAAGCATTGGCGCAGGATGCACCGCGACAAAACCAGTAGGAAAGGTCTTGTTAAGCGGCCTAGGTACATTAAAGATCTCACACTTTTGGGTAGGGACATTGTTAACGCTCCGGTTTCACTTAATGTTTTCAATGAGTGTGACGCTGTTGAGACCCTTGATTTTATTGCGAAAATTAAACGTAAGGTGCTCAATGATAAGAAAAAAATATACATAAATTTCGCGCCAGTCCGCACTGTTAAAGTTTGTGCGCTTATAGTTTTGTACGCAAATTTACACGCGCTTCAGTTTCAGGTGAAAAGGAAAAATTCTATCAAGGCGATGAAAGCATCGTCTGGTAATTTACACCAAGCATTGAAGGAAACCGGAGTTTGGCAAATTTGTGGAGGCGATGTCTCAGTTACAGATATGCCAATTTTGTCAGCTGTAGTTGGTACGGGTGAGTCTCATCAAGGCTCCATCCGGCGTTGTATAGAGTATGTTTCAGATGTTTTAGAACGTAGCGGGCTCGATGATGAGTTGCACGAGACTATGTATGCTGCGATAACTGAGTCCATTCTGAATGTTGGGAACCATGCTTATGAGCAGCCAAAGGACTTTGAGAAAGAGTTCTTATCAGAAGTAGGTAAAAGATGGTGGTTTGTTACTCAAGAGGTGGGTCATCAGTTGTTCATAGCAGTCTACGACATGGGGGAAAGCATTCCACGCACTTTGCCGAGAAGGCCTTTTTACCAAGAGCTTGTTGGTATGATAGCTGACTTACTAGTCGGAAATAGGGACTCAAAACTCATCCAAGGGGCAATGGAGTACGGTAGAAGTCGCTTTAGGTTGGACAAACGTGGGAAAGGGCTGTCAGACATCAAAAGTTTTGTTGAAGCTAATCCTTTAGGAGAGCTCTTCGTGTACAGTCGGTTTGGACGCTATGAGTACTGCACTAGAACTGCAGAGGAAACAGTCATTGATAGCAAGTCGGAACTGAAAGGCACTCTTATTCAATGGAACATTGACCTCTCGGCTAGAGAGGAAGTGAATTTAGCATGAATGATGAAAAAGTGATCAATATAGCTCAGGATTTTTCAGATATGCCATTAGGCCGAGATGACCTTGATGGTCCATATAATGGTAAGAAATTTAGAGAGTCTTTACTAAAAAATGCCCTACACCAGTACCAGAAAGTAGTGGTAGAGATGGATGGGACACTTGGTTACGGCTCATCATTTTTAGATGAAGCTTTTGGTGGCTTAGTACGTGAAGACGACTACACAGCTGAACAGCTTCGATGCAAGCTAGTTGTAAAACACAAGAGAAATAGCACCGTTGACCGAGTCTGGAAGTATATTGATGAGGCTAAGAAAGCACGATGAGTGATCAATCTAGCGGATGGTCCCTTTTATCACCGTTGCTTATCGTTATCGGGTGGTCCATTGTTTTGACAAATGCATCTAGGTATGCTAGAAGGTCGGAAATTCGGGGGCTGTGTAACGATGTTGATTCGCTTGCCACTGAAATTAGTGCGGAAACGAAGGATTTTTGGTTAAAAAAATACGAGGAATGCTCGTCTAGCGAAGTCCGCCATTATATTTACCACACAGAAAATGCGATAGAGCGTTTGGATAAAAAGCTAGAGCTTCTTCAGGCTCGGAGTCAGTACAGTATCGGTAAGAGTGTGGAAATAATAGAAAAATTACATGATAAAACAACCATGGATGCTGAGAGAGTTAAGGAGCTCCAAGAAGAACGAAGGGTTCGGGTTGCGTTACAAGTTGACCATGATGTGGCAATGTGCATTTCTGCAGTGGAAGAGTTGTTTGATAGCGTTGCTGGAGAAGGCTTTTTTCAGTTTGCTTGGAGAAAATTGTTAACAAAGTGTGATGGGGTGGGGCTTTGTAAAAAAATTTCTGATATATACAAAATGCGATTGTTACCTCATCTTCAGCGGTATGCAGAAAATTTTTCCCGTCCATAAAGAATCTGTCATAATTTTCGATTGCAGTAGCAAAACCTCTTAATCTCATCCCGTAAGCCTTTTCCCGCACACTCGGCCTATACCCATTAGCACAGAGTGTTTTCATGCCCAACCGTCACACCGTCATTGCTGTAATGAGTGCCGCCCGCTCGACGTGGCCGGTCGGAATTGGATGATGACCGGGTCTATTGTCGGCTAAGTGCGGCGGCACACCAACGACCTGCTAATCGACTAGGAGCACCAGACCCTACACGGCGAGGCCAACGGCCAGCCGGCGCCCGCAGCCGATGCTGCTGAGTAGTCTCGCCAATGCGGCATTTGCTTGGTCAGCGGATACTTGTTATCGCATACGGTTCCTGGTGGTACTGCGATGCGTCTGCGAGTCTGGTCTGCTGACGAGGAAGAACCGGTCGCTGGCTGTTGGATATAACCGATAGAGCAATTGATACCAGGGTCTTGATCGGGGTGCACAGCTTCGAGGCGGACGGCATTCGCGACTGGGACTTCTTTGGTGTATGCACCGATTGAGCCCCAGCTCCGGCCCAGCGATCTCCATGTCGGTGCTGGCGACTGGTCAGGTTCGCGTTACCTCGGTGATCGTGCAGGCCTTGAGGAGTTCCTCCTGAGGTATATTCCTGACGCACAGTTATGTTTACTACTGAGTCAGTGCTGTGGCAGGGGAGGGACACCGGAGAAGATCAGCAGCGAACTTAGAGTTCTGGTACGGTGGGTTATTGTTTTTTATACAGTTAATTAATAAAGGCTTTACTAGAATGATTACAAAAGCGAGCCGCGTAAAATGAAAACTTTATCAATCCAAACGGCCGCTTTTCCTCTACTTTAAATTATCAGAAAGCGCGGCCGTTTTTTTTTCAATATGCGCGCAGGTTACAGGGTTTGCGCCGTAGGCGTTCAGGAAGGGTTGAAGACAAGGAATGGTGGAGCCGGTTTCAGCCGCAGCCAGTAAAAAGCCGGCTCATCTTCATGAGCCGGCTTGGTGTTTTCAGCAGCGGGGCGCCGTTACCAGGCGCGGACCACCAGCCCTTTCAGGTAGTGACCTTCCGGGTAGGCGGTGCCGATGGGATGATCGGCGGCCTGATTGAGGCGCTCCAGGATCTGGGCGTCACGGCCGGCGTCCAGTGCCGCGTCGGCGACGATTTTCTGGAACAGATCCTGGGTCATCAAACCGGAGCAGGAGA